>JAEELU010000157.1 GCA_016282815.1 Acholeplasmatales bacterium | reverse complement strand
TTTCAAGAGAATATGATGTTAAAGCTGATATTATGTTTGCTTATCAGGGAGATAATTTCGTATTTGATAGTATAGGTAGACAAAAGGTAGATGTTATATTCCTAGAATCTGATACACCAAAGAGTGCATTCGGACTTGATGTATTCCTAGAAAATAATAAATTTAGATTACATTTTGAATGGGATGAATCAATTTATAATATAGAAACAATTAAATCATTTAAGAGATTATATGAGCTTGTATTAAGTGAATTAATGGTTAAGTCTTTAATTAAGGAAATTAATACTTTACCTAAAGAGGATGAAGAATTATATAAGAAGTTTAATGATACTTATGAGCCTATTCCAAATATTACAGTTAATAAGCTTGTTGAAAGAAATGCAGAATTATACCCGGATAGGGATGCAGTAATTGGTTGCAATAGAAAATATACTTATAAAGAGTTTAATGAAGCATGTAATAAGGTTTCAAATACTTTACATGATTTAGGAGTTAAGCTTGAAACTAAGGTTGTAATGTTGATGCCTAGAATCGCAGAGGCTTATGTTGTAAGACAGGGTATTATTAAATCAGGAGGAGCCTTTGTTCCTATTGATCCAAAATATCCTGATGACAGAATTGAATATATTATTTCAAATTCAGAGGCTAAGATTTTAATATCTACTGAAACAATAATAAATGAAAAGAAAAAGCTAATTGAAAATGCAAATATAAAGGCTATTTCAATTGAAGAAATATTAAAATCTAAAAAGATAAAGAATCTTGATTTAGATATTCCACAAACATCACTTGCATATATGATTTATACATCAGGCTCAACAGGTAAGCCTAAGGGTGTTATGATTTCTCATCATAATCTAATAAATTATGTTCTTGATGGAAAGAATATAGGTACATCATTATATAGAGGTATTAAGGGCGATGTAGTTGGATGCTCATTCTCATCATTCTCTTTTGATGCATCATTACAGGAGGAATGTGTTCCTTTAACTCATGGATATACGGCAGTAATCGCATCTGAGGAGGAAATAGAAAATCCTTTAATGCTAGCTAAGACATTAATTAAGAATCATGTTAATATAATGTTTATGACGCCTTCATTCGTTTCTAATTTTATTGATATTAAAGAATTTGTTGAGGCATTAAGAGGCTTCCAGGTACTAGATATGGGTGCTGAGGCTGTCCCAACAGAATTATGTCAAAAATTAAGAGATTTAGGTGTTACAGCAGCTATTTATAACGGCTATGGTCCAACAGAGACTACAATAACTTGTACATATCATAAGGTAACTGATAAGTATGTAACAATAGGCAAGCCATTTGCGAATACTGAATTATATTTACTTGATAAGAATGGTCATATATTACCAATTAACGCTATAGGTGATTTAACTATCGCAGGTGATCAGGTAGGATTAGGATATTATAAGCTTCCTGAAAAAACTGCATCTAATTTCATTGAGATAAACGGAAGAAGAGCATATCGAAGCGGCGATTTAGCTAGATATAATAGTGAGGGTAATATTGAATTCTTTGGTAGACTTGATAATCAGGTTAAGCTAAGAGGTCTAAGAGTTGAGCTTGATGAAATAGAAAAGGTATTAAATTCTTATCCAAATATTACTCGTAGTATTATTATGGTTAAAACAAATAATGTCGATGGTGACTATCTAGCTGCTTATTTCACTGCAAATCAAACAATTGATAAGGATGATTTAACACTTCATATGTCTAAATCATTAACACCATACATGGTTCCTAAGGCTATGATGCAGCTAGATAAAATTCCTCTTACTCCAAATGGTAAGATTGATAAAAAGGCCTTACCTGAAATTGAGGTAAAGAAGGAAACTAGGGATGTTAAGGGTGCTAGAAATGAGCTTGAAAAGAAGCTTCTTGGAATATTTAAGAAGGCACTTAATAATGATAATGTAGGAATTGATGATGATTTCTTCGATTTAGGTGGAACATCACTTTCAGCTAGTAAGGTTGCGATGCTTGCTTTAGGTGAAAATTTACCAATTGCTTATAAGGATATATTTGATTATTCTACAGTATTAGAGCTTGAAAAATACATTAATTCTTTAAATGGTATTGAGACATCTACAAATGATAATGAGGAAGAAGAATTCAATGACCTTGTTTCATTAAAGGATAATATAATAAAGAATGTAAATGATATTAAAGCTGAAAGAGAACTTGGTAGAGTATTATTAACAGGCTCAACAGGATTCTTAGGTATCCATGTATTGAAGGAATTATTAAATCAAAAAATAAATGTCATCACTCTTGTTAGAGGCGGTAAAATTGAACCTAGATTACGATTAACAGGCTTACTTGCGTATTATTTTGATTCTCCACTTGATGAGGAGCTTGATAAATATGTTAAGGTTATTAACGCGGATATAACTAATGAGAATTTATATGATTTATTAAAGGATGAAAAATTCGATACTATCATCAATTGTGCAGCTGTTGTTAAGCATTTTGCCCAGGATGATATTATTGAAAGAATCAATGTTGGTGGAGTTAAGAACCTAATTGAGGTAGCTAGAAAGACAAATGCTAGATTAATTCAAATATCAACATTATCCGTAGCCGGTGAAAATATCGATAACCGCTTTGATCAATACTTTAGAATGAAGGAAAACATGCTATCATTCGGTCAGGATATTTCTAATAAATACGTTCATTCTAAATTTAATGCTGAAAAGGCAATACTTGAGGCAGTAGCTGATGGTCTTGGTGCTAAGATAGTAAGAGTTGGTAACCTAATGGGTAGAAATAGTGATGGTGAATTCCAAGCTAATTCTATTACAAATGGATTTATGAGGGATTTAAAGGGTTATGCAACATTAGGTAAATTCCCAGTAAATTCAATGGACGCTGAGGTTGATTTCTCACCTATTGATGAGGTAAGTAAAACAATATTATTACTCGCAAAAACAAATTCAAAATTCACTGTATTCCATAGTGCTAATTCACATATGGTTCAGATGGGTGATATTATCTATATGATGAATGAGCTTGGCTTTGATATTAAGGTTGTTCCTGATGAGGAATTCATTAATTCAATGAAGGAAATGATGCAGGATGAAAAGAAGAATATGCTAATATCTTCACTAATATCTTATTCATCAAGTGATAATCATACACATTCATTCATATTAAGTGATAATGAATTCACTAATAAGGCTCTATATCATCTCGGATATAAATGGCCTATTACAGATTCAGATTATTTAAGAAAAGCTATTGAATCTCTTATGACATTAGGATTCTTCGAAAGGACTGATATCTAATGTTTGAGAGAAATGCAAAGCTAATAAATAAGAAGTTTTATCAGTATTTAATTCCATCTATATTAACTATATTTGCTATGCAAATAGCGTCATTATTAGATGGAATAATAGTAGGTAATTTATTAGGTAATGATGCCTTGAGTGCTACATCATTAGTATTACCAATATTGTTTATCGTTCAAACACCAGGACTTGCATTAAGTGTTGGTGGTGCTATAGTAGTAGGAATATTACTTGGTAAGCGTGATATAGCTAAAGCTAATAAGGTATTTTCAGCATGCTTTATATATGGTGTATTAATCGCTGCTATATTTGCAGCACTTGCACCACTAATATCAATGCCACTTGCTAATTTATTCGCAAGCTCACTTGTTGATTATTCATATGAATATATATTTATATATTTGGTAACTGACCCAATCGTAACTGTTGCAATGCTTCTTGCATCATTCATGATGGTTGATAATAATCCTAGATTATCATCATTCTTTAATATATTCTCGATGTCAGTTAAGATTGGCTCAATGTTCTTATTTATTTTAGTATTTAATATGGGTATGTATGGGGCTGCACTTTCGACTGGCTTTGGTTATTTAGTAGGATTTTTATTATTAATAATATATATTCGTTCCGACAAGAGATTGCTTAAATTCACATTCAAAATAAAAGGAACATTTGGTGATTTAAAGGATGCTCTAAAGGCATCCTCAGCCACAGCTATTAGTTATATATTAATGGCTATACAAATGTGTATTATCAATATCGTAATTAGTAATGTAATAACTGATCAGCTTGATATTGTTATATTTGGACTTGTAGCGAATATGATATTTGTTTTCGATTTATTCTCGGGTGGAATAATTGGATTAATACCTACTATTTGTGGAATATTATATGGTGAGAAGGATATGTTCTCACTTAAATCAGTGGTGAGAAAAATTTACATATTAAATTTGATAGTAACTGCTGTTTTAGTTTTATTAATATTAGCAATTCCTAATGTATACTCAGCAATGTTTGGATTTACAACTGAAGATCCTACGGAGATGGGAAGAACTACTTTAATGATAAGAATATATTTAATTTCGTTTATTCCATATGAAATAAATAAATTTTCAACAAGCTATTATCCAGCAGTAGAAAAGAATATTCCTTCATATGTTACGGTATTCCTTAAGGAAGCCATTTTAGTAATTCCTTTAAATGTTATATTAGTTAATACTAATGGATTATTAGGCTATGTAATAGCTCAAGCAATTACTCAAACCCTAACTGTAATAATTACCTATGTATTTGTTATTTTATATGGTAAAATTAAAAATAAGGGTAGTGGAATATTTTTGTTTGAAAAAATTGAATATGAATCATATGATATATCAATAGATAATAACCTTGATAATGCTTCATTAATTTCAAAGGAGATTACTGATTTTGCACTTAACCATAACGCATCAAATAGAAGTGCCCAAATCATTGGACTAGCATCAGAAGAATTTGTTTCTAATATTATCACCTATGGATATAATAAAAAGAATAAACAAAATTATATCGATGTTAATCTAAAGATAATTGATGATAATATGATACTTAGAATTAGAGATGATGGATTACCATTTGATCCAACTAAGTATGAGGCTGATGAGGAAATAGAATATAATACTAGTGGTATTAATATGATTAATAAGCTAACTAACAAGGTATCCTATATGAGAGTATTAAATTTAAATAATACTGTTATTGAAATGAGTATGGAAGGTGTTAATAATGGAAATAGTAGTGAAGCATGAAATTGAATTAATATTTGAGCTAAAGGGAAGACTAGATACTCAAACATCTGTAGAGCTTGATAAGAGCTTTAAGGAACAAACAATAAATGAGCATGTAGTAGTATTAGATTTTAAGGAGCTTGAATATATTTCATCTGCAGGCTTAAGAGTAATACTTGCAATAAAGAAATCATTAGATTCAATGAGTAAAACTTTAGAAATACATAATATTAATGATGTAGTAAGAGAAGTATTTGCTGTTACTGGCTTCATTAATGTTTTAAACATTAAGTAAAAAGACCCTATTAGGAATTCCTAATAGGGCCTTTCGTTTAATTAAGCAATTTTTGCTAATGTGAAACGAGAATAATCGTTTGCTACGTAAATTGAATTCTTACCGTTAGTGATAACATTCTCGATTTGTAATTCTGAATTTGTAATTAACTTTTCTAGGTACTTATATGCGCTATCATAATCCTTGAAAGCTTTAGCCTTAATTGGATAGCTATTGATTGTACCAGATATAATATATGAAAAACTCATAATAATGCACCTCCTGCTTTCTATATCCGGCTATATATTACACCCGTATTTTTAGATGTAAATATGAAAAACGCTCTCAAAATTTTCAGAAAATGTTTACATTTATTTTCATAAGCAAAGATAGCGCTTTTATGAGAGTTACACCTCTCAAAATACTATAAAAAACACTCAAAAAATGCTATAATTTCACTAAAGTGAAATAAAACAGGAGATATTATGGAAGCTAGTAGAAAAAAAATATTCATCGGAATATTGCTACAAGCCCTATTTATAGGGTATTATATTTATCAAATAATTCATTACAATGGTGTAAATGATAAATTATTTATTACTTACATTGTTTTCGCATCTGTAGAGGTAGCGTATTTAATTTATTGCATAATTGTATTGATAATAGGTAAGAATCCAAATAATGATCTTTGGGTTGTTTTGAGGCTCATCAATTATGGGCTTAAGGTAGCCACCATAATTATTAACCTTGTTGATTTATTTAGTAACAATAATGAATTCCTTGTTATATTTGGTGGTATAGCATTTAATATATTATTATTCATAATATTGCTATTACAAATATTAGTTGATTCATTTATGCTATTATTACGTGTACTTGAAAATGATGATACCAAGGATAAGAAGATTGGTATTGGAGTATTATGGTTTATATTTAATCCAGCGATGATTCTTTTATATTCATATTATACTGCTAGAGTATATAATGGATTTAACTGGATAGTAGTATTAAATATAATAGTAGCTTTAATGTTCGTATTTAATTTATTCTTATTCCTTAAGAATTCATGGCTAAGTGTATTCTTTATATTTATCGCATTCGTAGTTGGTATTATTAATTATTTCAATTATGCTAATATGCCTTCATGGGAACTATGGATTCATATTCCTGTTTCAATATTATTATTCGCAACAGGTATAGTTACTGGATTTAAGAAATTGTTTGTGTGAGGAAATATATGCAAATTAGAAAATGTGAAATTAGCGATATAGAAAATGTTGCTAATTTTTATGATGAGGTAATTATATATCTTGATAATCATATAAATTATCCTAAATGGGAATATAGGATATATCCATCAATTATTAGTGTTAGAGCTATGACTATGGAGGGATATCAATATATTGCACTTGATGATAACGATAGTATTATTGCTTCATTTGTTCTGAATAAGGATCCTGAGGGTAGCTATCATAAGGCTAAATGGGGTAAGGATATTAATGATTTTATGGTAATACATGCATTTGCGGTTCGACCAGATTTAGAGCATAAGGGATATGGCACAAAAATACTTAAATTCTGTATTGATACGGCTAAGGAACAGGGTATGGATGGTATGAGGCTTGATGTTGTACCTACCAATTATCCTGCCAAGGCTTTTTACGAAAAGAATGGATTTAAATATGTATGTGATATAGATTTAGATAGAAATATAGATAGAGTACCTGTATTTTCATTATATGAATTATATTTTTAATGGGAGTTGATTATAGTGACTAAAGATATCGTTAATGGAATAATAATATTCTTAGCATTAGTAATTCCACTTGCTGGTGTATTTATAATGTGTCTAACAGATAGATTTGTTGATAAGAGAAGAAAAAGAATATATATATCTTCAGTATTATTAGTATTAGTTCTTATTTTTCAGAATTATAGTGAATATTATTTAATAGAATATGCTATTAATGTTAACGCAAGATTATTTATTTCATTATTAGGATATATAATTAGACCAATAATAATTACATTATTTATTTTCCTTGTATGTCCAGAGAAGAAACACATCATCGCTAATGTATTACTTGTTGTGAATTTCTTGGCTTATACAACAGCCTTTTATTCAAACTGGTGTATTGGATTTACACCTGATAACCATTTCTATGGTGGACCATTAAGATATTCATGCTTGGTAATAAGTATTATTTTACTTTTATATCATATATATGTTGTAGTGATGGAATTTAGGAAGGAAAAGAAAAGAACATTATTAATTCCTATGATATTAACATCATTGGTTGTAATTGGTATTATTCTTGATATGATTGGATATTATCCTGATACACATAGAGTTGATTATATAACTATTATGATTGTTTCAACTACTGTATTTTATTATATTTGGCTACATATCCAGTTTGTTTATAGACATGAGAGTGATTTGCTTGCTCAACAAAAAATACAAATTGCCCTATCACAAATAAAGCCACATTTTATTTATAATACCCTAAATGCTATCCAGGATATTGATGGTATGCCAACTGAGGCACAAAATGCGATTGTTGATTTCTCTAAATATTTAAGAGAGAACCTAGATTTCCTAACTGCCTCAAATATGATACCTTTTAGTAAGGAGCTTGAGCATGTTACTAAATATGTAAATTTGGAGAAGCTTAGATTCCAGGATAAGATAAATGTTGTATTTGACATAGGGGTATCTGATTTCTTGATTCCATCATTAAGCCTACAAATGATAGTCGAGAATGCAGTTAAGCATGGTATAACTAAAAAATATGAGGGTGGTACTGTTAAGGTAACATCATATGAGAAGGATGATAAGTATTTTATCATTGTAGAGGATGATGGTGTTGGCTTTGACGTTAATAAGGTTATAGGAGATAATCATTTAGGCTTTAAGAACTCAAGAGAAAGATTAAGACATTTCGTTAATGGTGATTTAGTTATCGAAAGTGAAATAGATAAGGGCACAAAGGTAACAGTAATTATTCCTAAGCCAAAAGGAGAATAGTATGAAGGTAATTATAGTTGACGATGAGAAGCATGCAATAAATACACTTAAAAGAAATCTTATAGGCTTAGTTGATGAGGAAAACATTACTACCTTTGATAGAAGTATTAATGCCTTAGAATATGTTAAGAATAATGATGTTGATGTTGCATTCTTAGATGTTGAAATGCCTGAAATGAATGGTGTTAGTCTAGCTAAGGAAATAAAAAAATATAAGCCTAAGGCTAATGTTATATTCTGTACAGGCTATTCAGAATATATGCAGGATGCTATAAGGCTTCATGCAAGTGGCTATTTATTAAAGCCATGTGATAAGGAAAAGGTAAAGGAAGCACTAGATGATTTATTATATCCACTAGATCCTATTAAAAATCATTTTTATGCTAAAACATTTGGTAACTTTGATTTTTATGTAGATGGAGTACCACTTAGATTTTCACGCTCTAAATCAAAGGAGCTACTCGCTTATCTAATAAGCCTAAAGGGCGCTACAGCTAATAGAAAGGAAATATCTGCAATATTATTTGAGGATGAATATAATTTAAAAACTCAAAATTATTTAACAAAGATATTTAAGGATTTAATAGAAGCACTAGAGACTGTAGGTGCTAAGAACCTAGTGAAGAAGGGCTATAATACCTACTGGGTTGATGTTAGCCTATTTTCATCAGATTTATTTGATTATACAAATGGTGATCCACAGGCAATCAATGCCTATACAGGCGAATTTATGACCCAATATGAATGGGCATATTTAGATTAAAAATAATCCACAACTATAGTTGTGGAAATTTTTTTTAAAAATTTTGTCATATGTGTCACATGTTTGTCCCATCCTATATGCTAGAATATGTGTGATCGTGAGCGAGATAGCTTACTTTCAGGGAGGTAGAATTATGGAAAAGGATTTAATTGTTATTGCCAAAAGAGAAGATGCTAGTAAGAACATCTATGGTGCATTATCTACATTTTTATTATTCAGTGCGTTCTTGTTGATGGATATTATATTCTATGTAAAAGATAAGCAAGTATGGCAATTAGTAGTATTAATAATATCTGCAGTTATTGATGGATTTGCAGTATTAGCATTATTGTTTTCATGGTCAAATTACAATTATGCTAAAAAAATATTAAATACTCCTCTTATAACATATGATGGAAATAAGCAGGTTTTCATTGTTACGGATTGTATATATCATAAGGAAATGGAAATCAAAAAGGATGATGTTATAGAAATTAAGACAGCCGAAAAAGGTGACACCTACTTATGGTACAAAAAAGAGGAAAAGAAGACTTCAACATTTATTGGATACTCAAATAAGTGTAGTGAGGATTTAATAAATAATGAACTTCAAAAATATAAGAATTTATATTGTTAATTAAGGAGAGAGAAAATGAAAAAATTAAAATTGTTAAGTTTAGGAGCAATCACATTAGCTGGTATAGCAGCAGTTACTCTAACATCATGTTCTAATAATAATCTATATGATATATATGGTATTGGAACTACAGGAAAAGTACAAAAGTATGGAAGTGGTAGCCTAGAGTTTAAGAAAAATAGTACTATTCCATATATTAACATCGAGGAAGGAGTTAACTTATTGTCTCTTGTTCGTTCATCTAATCTAGATGACAAAAATTGTGTATTTAGTATTAAAAAAGATGGCAATGATTATGTGTTATCAAATGAAACAGGTGCTAAATGTGTTATTAGTAGTGCAAATCAAACACTAACATATGATGATTATGATAAATTTACAAATGTAATTAAGGATCCTCAAAAGCCATTATCAATACTCACATTAAAGAAGGATAGTAAGGCTATTAAGTTAATTGATAATCAATACACTCCTGGTAAGCAGGTAGTAGTAGATTTAAAGCCTTATACAAGACTTGATATTTATGAGAATGACGGAAAGTGCTATTTACCTTTAAGCGTATTTAATAGTGTGCTATTCAATACATTTGAAAATATGAGTTTAGCATATAATGGTAAGAACTTATTTTTTATACCTGGTGATTCATTAACAGTAAAAAGTAGTTTAGGACCTGTGTTAACAGATTTAGGTGAAAAATTCCGTGAGGGTGCAACTACAACATATACTCAGGAGTATGCAGAATATTATTATCAATCAGTATGCTTAGATTTTGATTATGTATATGGTCTAAAGGAAAAATTTACTTCATTCGATAAATTTTTAACTGATGGTGGTTGGAAGAATTATTTAATTTCTACAGATCCAAAGCAGGTAGATAATTATACACATATTGCTTTATCATATTTAAATGATGGTCATACAGCTTTATCAGATGTTTCAAACATGTATGAATACGGAACTGATCACATAGATAGTACAGAAAAAGTATATAAGCCAAAATTTGAATGGCTTGATAATTCTGAAAAATTCGCTAAAACAAAAAGTGATGCAGGTATAACTGATGGTATCGAATATAAGAATGATACAGCATTTGTTACATTCAAAAAATTTAGTGATATAGATGAAAACAAATTATATAGTTTAAATAATAAAAAAGATGATGATGATTTCACTGGTTCTGATGGTAAGCCAGGCTTAGATTTTGATTCTCTTTTTGGAACAGAAACTAATACAGCAGAGTTATTTAGTAAATTATATAGGGAATTAACAACTACATCTCATAAGGATACTACAAAAAATATAGTTGTAGATTTATCAGCAAATGATGGTGGTTCAGCAGATTCATTAATTTATTCTTTATCTGTATTAATTGGAGATGTATATTTTGATATGACAAACCCACTATCTGGTGGTCATAATCATCAAACATATAAAGCTGATATGAACCTAGATGGTAAGGTTGACAGTCAAGATAAATGCTTAGCTGATTGGAATTACAATATTTATTTCGTTAATTCAAAATATTCATTTAGCTCAGCAAATGCAATGCCAGTTGTTGCAAAGATAAATAGACCAAATGTTGTTATGTTAGGTGAAAAGACTGCTGGTGGTCCATGTGCAGTTAGACATAACACAACACCACTTGGTAATGTTATAGTTTCTTCAAGCTTAAATACAATATCAAAGCTTGAAAATGGTAGATATGTAAATATTGATGGTGGAGTTCCAGCTGACTTCCCATTAACAGAAGCACAAATGAACGATAGAAATTATATAGTTCAAAATATAAATAGCTGGAAATTAAATTAAGGGACAAAAGGAAGATATTTTAAAATGAAAAAGGTTGGTAGTATTTTAGCAGGAGTTTTATTATGTTTTACATTTATTTGGGTATTAGCATCATGCTCAGGATCAAAGGTATCACAAGCATATGCAGATCAAATTAATAATGGTGTAACAAACAAAACATATGTAACTTATGATACAGCAAAGAAGGAATTAGGTAAGGAGTGTAATGATTTCACACTTGGTGGAGATGGTTATATGTTCGCAATAAAGGGTTATGAAAGCCTTGATAGTGAAGGATCATTCATGAAGCTTTTATCTGGTGATGAAAACAAAAAGTATCAATTAATTCTTATCTTATGTGCTGATAACAATTGTGTTAATGCACAATATTTTGAAGGCTCAGGTGCAGAGGTTTCTGCCAAATTAGATAAAGTAATTTCACTTTAATAATATATAAAACTCCTTAATTTATTTGAGGAGTTTTTATGAGGAGTAGATTATGAGGATGAAGAAATGTTTTGTATTTTTAGGTTTAGCATTGTCTTTCTTATCACTTGTTTCATGTAGTAGTAATAGTTCTGAAAGTAAGGATAACTATAATTTAAAAAGTGTGAATGTATATAGGGAAAAATCTAAGATTGATAAAACAATACCTATTAGATATTATGAAGAAACACCAAACGTACCATATATTGGCATTAAAGAGTATTTTAAGGAATTTTACAATACTAATTTAAAATCATTTTCTTATAATGGCTTTGTAACATTCTTTAAGGGTGAAAATGATTATATTAAAATAGATGTTAATAATTCTATACTTGGAATTAAAAGTAACTTTGAGCTTGGTCATCATCCTGATTTTAAGGAAAATACTGATAAGACTTTCCTACATTTAGATTCAGAAAAGTCAACTAAAAAGCAGTATAAGATGATTGATCTAAATAGGTATGAAATGAGAACATATGCCAAGCATAATGAGGTCTATGTGCCATTTGGATTACTTAATAATCTATATGGTGGAATAGAAGGATATAATATAGCTTATAATGGTAAAGATATTTATGTTCTCGACCATTATGGTGAATTATCTAATGGTGAGGCACGTGGTGAACAATATTTCGCTGATACATACTATAGTGAATATTCAACTGAAAAGGATAGATATCAAGATTTAGCTAGATATACATATAATCAGCTATGCTTTACATTTGATAATTTAAGAGGTTATACAACACAGTTATTATTTGGTGATAATAATTTAGTTTCATTAGGATTAGATTCATTACTTGAAACATATTATCCTGGTATAAAGCAATATTTATTATCAACAAAGAAGAGTGATTACGAAAAAGGTTTATTACTGTTATTTGCTGGACTTTCTGATGGAGGACATACTGGTTTAATATCAAAAGAACCACCATCACTAAAGTATTTAGATGAGTTAAAGCAAAAGCCAGAATATAAAACACTAATTGACACTGTTTTAGCTTTCGATCAGGAAACTGTTTCAAGACATAATTTATTATATGATGCAAAGGCTGTTGCATTTAATGATTATTATGCCAAAGATATAGCAAGATATAAATATAATAACGAATATAAAACTGCTTATATATCATTTGATTCATTTATAATTGATACAAAGCTATGGGATCAATATTATAAGGGAGATAAAACAAAGCTTCAGGAACTTGAAAATGGTAATGATTTTAAGGATACTTATGCATTTGTTAGAAAATCACTATATCAAGCAAAGGCTGATGGAGCCCAAAATGTAGTAATTGATTTATCTACAAATGGTGGTGGTTCAAACAATGCAATGCTTGGAGTATTCTCATTATTAAATGGTGCAAAGGCAGTAGATAATCATAATAATACTATTGATAATACACGTAATTCTAAATATTACACAGTAGATATTAATCTTGATGGTAAATATGATGATGCTGATGTAGAGGAAGCAAAGAAATTTAATTTCAATATTGTTGCTTTAACAAGTAGAAGCTCATTCTCATGTGGTAATTTATTACCATCATTAATGAAGGAAAGAGGCTACAAAATAGTAGGTGAGAAATCACGTGGTGGATCTTGTGCTGTAGCTAAGGAAGAAACAGCTGATGGATTTATTTATAATAGATCATCATATTTCTGTTTATGCGATAGCCAGGGTAGAAATATTGATAGTGGTGTAGATTTAGATTTAAATTTAGTAGAGGTAACAAATGGTACTAAAAATGTATCTAAATTCTATGATTATAAGACTATTGCACAATATCTAAATTCACTTAAAAAATAAGTTTCTTAATGAATAATACATAGAAAAAAGAACCTAATAATTCAAGATAATGCGACTAGAATTATAATAGGTTCTTTTTGTTTAGATTCTAAAAATATTGATAATATTATTTAAGTTATTTATAATTAAATAAATAGGTTAGCGAGGAAAGATAATATGAAGCATTTAAAATCATTGCTGTTAAAGATTAAGGCAAAGAAAACATTAAAAACATATCAAAGTCCATTATTAGTAACGATAGTAACATTATTGGTTATTAACTTTATAATACTTATTATTGGTTCAGTTATCGCATTAATTATTGATAATAATTTATACAATCAGGCTAATTTTAATGGTAAATATTTAGAAGCATTTGTTACTAGTATTAAGTGGATGATTTCTCCTAATACTATAATGAATTATAAAACTCATGAAAACTTGGAGCTTTTAGTTTTAGCTGCTGTTATAGTGGTAGTGGAAATGGTGTTATTCTCTGGTGCTATTGTCGCTATGGTAACTACATCACTTAGAAATTTTATAGATAAGAAATCTAAGGCCAAAGGCAAAATATTAGTTGATAACCATTTTGTTATTTTAAACTGGAATTCTAAGGTTCCTGATATGATATATAACCTAATGCTTAAAGGATTTAAGGATAATATCATTATATTATCTAATCAAAACAAAGATTTTATTGAGAATGAAATAAAGTCATTATTATTAACATACGATATTAATACAAAAGCTAAAGCTAATTTAATAGTTAAAGAGGGGGATTCGCTACTTAGAAGTAATCTCGAGGATATCTCAATTGAAAAGGCAAAATATATTTGTATTATGGCTAGAGATGATATGTATGATGGTGATGATGATAATATTATTAATTCAGATTTATTAAATCTTAAAATTGTATTAAGATTAGGGTCATTTGATCTTAATGAGAATTCTCAAATATTAGTTGAAACTGATTCTAATATAACAAGAGGTCAAATAGAAAATTTAGCATATACGGTATCATCATTAAAAAATAAAAAGATTATACCAGTATCATTCAATAAAAAGATTGGACAAATCATTGCTCAATCTATTGTTTGTCCTGAAATGTCACAAATATATTTAAAGCTATTCTCATTTGAGGGTGCTGAATTCTATTCGATAGATACTAAAGAAACAATAGAGGAGCATTTAAAGATGCATAATAATTCTATTGCAGTATCTAAGCTTCATAAGCTATTTATATTAGCTGATAATAAGAAGGATGATTTATTAGTTAGAGAAAAGCCCTATATTTGTAGTAAAAAGCTAGAAACAATAGAGCCTGTTAAGGATGATAAATTTACTATTTTTATGATTGGTGATAATAGTAAGAAGGAATATATTTTAGATAACCTTGAAAGAAGTAAGGAATCAGAATTATTAGATTTTGATTTGAAGATATATCATAAGAACGAAAATGATAAGCTTATTAATGATATTAAAGAAACTACAGGTGAAAAGAAGGTGTTAATATTATCAGATGATAATGTAGGAATGGAATCGTATGATGCAAATGTATTTGTTTCATTAATTGAATTATCAAAATCATTCCCTAAAAGAGATAATATTACATATATTACAGAGCTATTAGATTCTAGAAATCTATCAAGTGTTCAGGATTTTAATATTAAAAATACAATTATTTCTAATAAGATGATGAGCTTATTAATCACTCAGCTTGTTATGAATGATGATTCAAAGAAGTTCTTTGAAAAGCTACTTACAACTGATAGCTCTGATTCAACTTCAGATTTTGATATTGCAGTAACTAAGGTTAATAATTTAGTTAAGATAGAGGATAAGCTAGAATTTGAATCTAAGGCTGAATTATTACAAACATTCTATAATACATTTGATGGTAAAAATATATTAATTGGTATATTAAAGAACAATGAATATATTTATTTGAATAAAGATCAGGATAAAAAAGAGAAGATTATTATGGAGCCATCAGACTCGTTCATATATTTTAAATATTAACTAATGAATAAAAAAATGTTATAATTAGTAAAAGACAGGAGGCGATTTTATGACTAATTTTCAAGTCTATAGAAAAACATTATTGTTTTCTATTGTCGAATTTTTAATTGGGCTAGTAGCCCTAGCAATTCTAGTTGGTTGTTGTACAGCCGGATTCTTTATTATGAAT
>JAEELU010000022.1 GCA_016282815.1 Acholeplasmatales bacterium | reverse complement strand
TCAGGATAATGCAATATGATTCATTATCCTATATGAGACAGCTAGATATTGCAAAAGAGAAGAAAGATGGTAAAATAAAATCAGAGATAATTCAAGTGTTAACTCTAGTAATATATTATGGTAAAGGTAATTGGACAGCACCACTTGATTTATATTCAAGGTTTAATACGGATGCTGAATTTAGGGACCTTTTCCCTAATTATAGCTATAAGGTATTAAATCCTAATAAATTAGATGATAACGAAATAGATAAATACGATAAAGGACTAAAATGTCTATTTACATATATGAAATACCAAAATGATAAGCAAAAGCTAGAAGAGAAAATAACTAACAATAAGGAATATGAAAAAATAGATAATACTGTAGTAGATTGTATAAATATACTAACAGACTCAAACTTAAGATATGATGAAGGTGAGGAGGAGATAAATATGTGTAAGGCAATAAAGGACATGCGAGACGAAGCTAAGCAAGAGGGCAAGCAAGAGGGAATCCAAGAAGAGCATGACAGAATGTGTAAAGCAATAAAGGACATGCGTGACGAAGCAAAGCAAGAGGGAATCAAAGAAGAACACGAAAGAATGTGTAAGGGAATAAAGAATATGCGAGATGAGGCTAAGCAAGAGGGTAAAATAGAAGAAAAGGAAAATAACATTAAGCTAATGTCAAATAATGGTGCGAGTGTTGAAACAATTGCGAAACTATTAAATCTAGATCTTGCCTATGTAAAAACAGTTCTTGCCAAATAATATGAAAGATAAGGGAGAAATCCCTTTTTTCTTTCTACGAAAATTGAAACATAATTAATTATATAGTATAATTAATTTACTTGTGAGGAAAAATCTATGAATAATAAAATTATTGTTACAAAGGCCTTTAAGGTTAAGTCGTCTACGACACTACTTGCCTTTCTTATCGAACATCTTAATACATCTAGAAATAACTGTAAAATGCTATTATCTAATCATCTAGTAATGGTTAATGGTGATGTAATCACTAAGCATGATTATACACTTGCTAGAGAAGATGAAATAAAGATATTAAAGAATAGAGTAGATACAGTAGCTAAGAATGAACCAAAGCCTAGAATGCCTAAAATAGAAATAATTTATGAGGATAAGGATTTTATCGCAATCAATAAGCCTAATGGTATATTATCAGTCGAAAGCGATAAGGATATTAATTCTTGCTATTCATTAATATCTAAATACCTAAAGCCAAAGGGTGAAAGACCATATATTATTCATAGAATTGATAAGGAAACTTCAGGTGTATTAGTATTTGCTAAAAACGAAAAGATTCATTCTATATTAAGATTACATTGGAATGATTATGTTAAGTTTAGGCAATACCACGCAGTAGTAGAGGGAAGATTATCTGGTAGTGACACAATAATTAATTATTTAACAGAAAATAAAAACAATATAGTTTATGTTACTAATAGAGAAAATGGAACAAAGGCTATAACAAACTATAAGGTATTAAAATCAAATAGTGATTATTCATTATTAGATATTAATATTGAAACAGGAAGAAAAAACCAAATAAGGGTAACATTTATGGATATGGGTCATCCTATAATTGGTGATGATAAATATTTAAGCAATAAAAATCCATTAAAGCGTCTAGGCCTTCACGCAACTCGCTTAGAATTAATAAATCCTCTAACAAAGGAACTAATGGTATTTAATACAAATTATCCAAATTCATTCAATTCATTATTTAAATAGTGGTGATATTATGCTAGGAAAGGGCAATTTTGTATTCTCTATCCATTATGGTATTGGTGTTATTACTGATGTATTAAACAATAAATATACAGTAAAATACGAAAACAATGTCATAAAGGCAGAGAATGCCGGTGATTTTGATAATATCAGCAATGACGTAATTGAGCAAATTTCATCAGGTAGATATAAGGATTATTTTTCTATCACAACCCTAGAAAAGGGAGAGGAATATTACTTTAGTGGTAAAATATCTGATTTAATGATCCTAGATAGAAATATCTACGCAAAGGCTAAGGGTGTAAATGAATATTCATTATCAATTATTCTTACCCCTAATAGCATAAGAACTAAATGCTCATGTCCTGTTGGTTCAATGTGTAAGCACTCAGCTGGTGCTCTTTTTTCAGTTGATAATATTATCAGTAAGCTTTTAGTTAATAACATTAAGCCTACTAAAACAGTAACTAATAATAATTACGATAAATTATTATCATTTGCTATAACTATTAATCCTGAATTAACTCAATTAAAGGATTTAGAAAGAATAAAGGAATTACATAGGCTATTAATAAATGCTATAGATTCAAATGAAGCGTTAATTAGCTTTATTAACGCTATGGATAAATATAGAACTGAAACTAATATCTATAGAAAAACAAAGGATTTAATTATTAGTATTATTGGATTATCTAATATCCTAAAGGTATACACCTATAAGGTAAGTGGTATTCTTAATAAAATCAGTATTGCAAACCTACTTAATTCATCTAAAACAGATGTAGATAGATTAAATACATATAATCAAATAGATGCCTATAAGGGTGTTATTTATTCAATAATAAATGATGATTACTCAAGATATTTATACTTTATAAATAAAAGTAAATATAGTGGCTCTTACTTTGATCAGTATTTTATTAATAATTATAATGAATCTGTATTAAAGGATATAACAGAGGATGAGAATAATCTAAAGCTAATTAGTGATAGCATATTAAAATTTATATTTAAGAATAGTAGTATCCCAGCTAGAAAGCATTTAGTTCAAGCACTTGGTAGAGAATTCTTAGAGATAAATGATATAGATTGTGATATTAAGGATACATTATATTTTTTACCATACGTTAAGGATAAAAAGGCTATTTATAGATATGTAATAGATAATTATAAGCTAGCTAAGATATCTGATATGAAATCTCTATATGGCCTATGCTACAATATATTATCTAAACAGCTATCTAAGCTAGAAAGAAATACCCTAATGGCTTTAATAGAAGCTGATAATAATGCTAGATATTTATTAGGCTTATTAAATAAGGAAATATTCTATATTGATGATATTAGATTATTCAATATGATATTTAGCTATGATTATAAATTTGAGGAAAGATATGATGAATTATATTCAACATATTTTGTTAAATTAAATAATAATACAGTATTTAAAATAACATATAATAATTCTAAAATATTTAATTTAGAAACTGATTTTAATAGCTCTATGACTGATGACATATCAAAGATAGTCATTAAGGAATTAAAGCTTAATGATAAATATAATAATGATTATATCGAAGCTATGCGTAAGCATAATCAAATTAATAAGGAAAGAAAAATAAGTGAATATTTAGCTGCTATAGATACCTTTGATTCAGGTGATATGCATCTAGAGCTATTAGATTCTACATCAAAGGTACATATAGATTATTATTTTGATTTATTACATGATTATGATCCTTATGAGGATTATAATTATTCATTATCACTTAAGGTATATATCGATAATAGAAGATATGTAGTAAAGGATATAAATGAATTCTTAAATGCTATAAGAGAATGTACTACTATTAAATATGGTAAGGAATTAGAATTTAATCATAGATTAGATAATTTTAGTGATGATGAGGCTAAGATAATAGAATATTTATTAATGCTACCACTTGATGGATATCGTAGATATAAGAATGTAGAATTAAATGATAAAATGATGGAATCATTGTTAGAACTATTAAAGGGTAGAATTATCTATTTTAATGATGATAAATATTTAGTTAGATTAGATAAGAAAAGGGTAGAAATATCTATTGATGATAATTATATATTTAATAATGATATTAATATTAATTCTACACTTGTAGGATTAAATACATTATATCTATTTGAGGATAGCTATGTAGATAAGGTTATAGGTGAATTAGAATATCTAAAGCTTATAAGATTTACATATGACAATAAGGATATGGATGTATCGTTAATAAAGGATAAATTTATAGATAAAATATATTCTAAATATTATGATGTAATTAAGGTTAATCCATTAATTGATGATGAGTTTAAATTAAGTATATTAAGAATAGATGCTTATTTTGATTATGTTAAAAATACAATTAAATGTGAAACTAAGCTTTATAAGGATGATTATTTACTTACAAGTGATAAATTAATGTCTGAAAGTGATAAGAATAGATTAGCTGTATATTTAAGATATCTAGATAAACTAGGCTTTGTTAATTATGAATTATTAAGTGATAATAGTAAGATACTCTCATTCTTTAGAATGGATTTTAGTGAATTAAGAAGAGTATGTAATATCTATTTATCAGATTCTATTAAATCTAAAAAGCTAACTAAATTTATACCACCTACTATTAGAATTAAATACAATAATGATGTTATGGGAGCCTTCCTAGAGGAATCAAATTATTCCGATGAGGAATTATTTGAAATAATGAAGGCTATTAGATTAAAGAAGCATTATGTATTATTAAATGAGGATAGAATAATTGAATTTGATGATAAATCAAATGAATTATATGAGGCTATTTCTAGTCTAAAGCTTGATGTAAAGAAATTAAATAGTGAGCAAAGAATAAATGTTTATGATTCTATTAATGCCTTAGCTTATAGTAATAATGTTAAGCTTGATGAATATGTTACTAAAATAATAGAGGAAATAAAAAGCTTTAAGGATAATAAGGATATTATAATACCAGAGGTTAATGCAGATTTAAGAGAATATCAAAAGGATGGCTATAGATGGCTATATACATTATCTAAATATAATTTAGGTGGAATACTTGCAGATGACATGGGTCTTGGTAAGACATTAGAAATGATTACCTTAATTAAGGGTGATGATACTCAAAAGCCTATATTGATTGTTTGTCCAAAGAGCTTGATATTTAACTGGTATAGTGAAATAAATAAGTTTGATGGATTAACAAGAGCCATTATGATTTTTGGTAATCAAAATGAAAGGCATAAAATTATTAATAAGATAAATAATGATATTAAGATTATTTATATTACTGCCTATGATTCCTTAAGGAATGATTTAGATTATTATAAGGATAAGGTATTTAATTATATTATTCTTGATGAAGCACAGGCTATTAAGAATGTTAATGCTATAAAGAGTGTATCAGTTAAATCATTAGTAGGATTAAAAAGATTTGCCCTAACAGGTACACCTATTGAGAATAGTATTATCGATTTATGGAGTATATTTGATTTTTTAATGCCTGGATATTTAGAGGAGCTATCATCATTTAAATCTAAATATTTAGCTAGTGAGGAATATACAAATGTGATATCTATTAAGATAGCTCCATTTATTCTAAGAAGAACTAAGGATGAGGTATTAAATGATTTACCTCTTAAGTATGAAAGAATTATTTCATGTGATATGTCTAATGATCAAAGAAGAATATATGATGCTCATATAATAGATGCTCAAAAGAAGATAGAAGAGGGTAGTGATGCCTTTGAGCTATTACCATATTTAACTAGATTACGTCAAATATGTGTAGATCCTAAGCTATTCATTGATGATTATGTATCTGACTCAGGTAAGATGCTAAAGCTTGAGGAGATAATATATGAATATCATAAGGAGCATAAGATATTAATATTCTCATCATTTGTTAAGGCACTTGAAAGAGTAAAGGAAATATTAATAGGCTTAAATATTAAATATTATGTATTAACAGGTGAAACTAAGCCTCTTGATAGAAAGAGGCTTGTAGATGAATTTAATAATGATCCATCAATTAAGGTATTTTTAATTTCATTAAAGGCTGGAGGTACAGGCTTAAATCTAATAGGTGCTGATACGGTAATACATCTAGATCCATGGTGGAATTTAAGTGCTGAGAATCAGGCATCTGATAGAGCACATAGAATTGGTCAAACAAAGACTGTTGAGGTTATTAAGCTTGTAGCGTTTGATTCATTAGAGGAAAGGGTAATAGAATTACAAAATATTAAGAAGGATATTATCGATAAGGTAATAGCTAAGGATGATTCAAAAATTACTAATTTCTCTATAGATGATTTAAAATATATTTTGGGGTAGTATATGGAAGATAATTTAGAACAAATAAACGTATTAATGAATAATTTTTTAGATAATAGAAATGTACTTGCTAAAATAAATACTGAATTAACTAATACATTTGGTAAGGAATATTATTTATCATCATTATCTAATACATTAATAGAAGCCTTTAATAGCTTTGAGAAGTTTTATGGTATAGTAGATGATCAGCTTAAGTACGCTAATATGCTTAATGATATATCTATTAAGGCTATCGATTTCTTTAGTATTAAAACTAAGGAGAATTTAGGTAAGATGAGTATATTTAAAAAGAAAAGAATATTAAAGAAAAGCCTTCCTGAGAATCAAAGAAGGCTAAATGAACTATTAACCGATATAGATTTAATCAATGAATATATCACAAAAAACGTACAAGAATACGTTAAAGAGGATAAGTAAAATATATTATTTTGTAAAATGGTATTTTTAAAAAATATTATTCGGTGAAAATATCTAATTTTTAAAATAAAATTCTTTACATTTGATATGCAATGTAATAAAATCATATCAGTGAGGTGTTAAAATGATTAGAATTGGTATATATGGCTATGGAAATTTAGCTCGTGGTGTTGAGGCAGCTATAAAGAAGAACGATGATATGGAGCTTGTTGGTGTATTCACAAGAAGAGCACCAGAAACAGTTAAGATTAACACTAAGGGTGTAAATGTATATAGCGCAAATGATGTAATAAAGCATAAGAATGAAATTGATGTATTAATTATTTGTGGTGGATCAATGAGTGATTTACCAGAGATGACTCCTGAGCTTGTAAAGAGCTTCAATGTTATCGATTCATTCGATACACATGCAAGAATTCCTGAGCATTATAAGAATGTTGATAAGAATGCAATGGAGACTCGTCATATCGGTGTTATTTCATTAGGATGGGATCCAGGTATGTTCTCATTAAATAGAGCAATTATGGAATCTATTTTACCAGATGGTGAATCTTATACATTCTGGGGTAAGGGTGTAAGCCAAGGACATTCAGATGCGATAAGAAGAATTAAGGGTGTACTTGATGCTAGACAATATACAATCCCTGTAGATAGTGCCTTAGAGGCTGTAAGAAGTGGTAAGAGACCAAATCTTACTACAAGAGAAAAGCATACAAGATTATGCTATGTAGTATCTAGTGATCCTAAGGAGAATGCTAGAATCGAAAAGGAAATAAAGGAAATGCCTAATTATTTCGCTGATTATGATACTACAGTTAATTTCATTTCTATGGAGGAAATGAAGAAGAATCATAGTGGTATTCCACATGGTGGATTCGTATTTAGAAGTGGTGAAACATCTGATGGTGTAAATCATGTTATCGAATATAGCCTAAAGCTTGATTCAAATCCAGAATTTACTGGTAGTGTTCTTGTTGCGTACGCAAGAGGTGTATATCGTCTTGTTAAGCGTGGCGAGTGTGGAGCTAGAACTGTATTTGATTTCGCACCAAGAGATATTTCTAAATTATCTTACGAGGATATGCTTGCACATACATTATAAGAAATTGGACGAGAAATCGTCCTTTTTATATTATATAAATTGTAATGAGATAAAAATAGATTTATAATTTAACTAATAGGGTCAAGGGGGAAAAATTAATATGAAGCTAAAAAAACTTATTCCTTTTTTAGGTTTATCTACATTAGGCGTAGTGGCTTTATCATCATGTGATATGCTAAATATGCTTAATTTGAGTTCAAATAGTGGAACTACAGTAGCAAGTGAGCCAGTGGCATCTACATCTGTAATTCCATCAACAATAGTTGGGACAAGTGGTCTACCTACTACACAGCCAACAGTAGTGCCAAGTACGACAATAGTACCATCAACAACTAATGGAACTAGTGCATTACCTTCTACAACTGTAATACCAAGTACAACAACTACAACAGTAGTTCCAAGTACGACTACAACAACAACAGCACCTGCTGTATCAAGTACTACAAGTACAACAACTGTGCCAACTACAACAACTACAAGTACAACAGCTCAATCATCTACTCCATCACAATCTAGTAGTCAGATAGCTAGTAGCTCAAGCACATCAGGTCCTCAATCAACTAAGGATAGAACTCCATATTGGGATGGGGATAATTATATTTTCCCAGGTCCAGAAAACTGGGTACCCCGTACATCACCAGAATATACAGCTAATGTTACTGACGATGGTGAGGTAGTAAACATTCTTGTTTGGAATGATGAATTCGTTGTAAAGTTTAAAAATTATTATCCTGGAGCTGTAGAGACAAAAATTAATGAGGAGTTTACAATTCCTAATCCAAATGGTAGTGGGACATTAACAGTTAAGTTCATTTATCATGCAAATCAAAATGATGGTTATAAAAAAGCATTAAATCAAGCATTAAGCAATCAAGCAACTGCTAGCGCTAACGATAAAATTGATTTATTCTTGCTTGAGTCAGATTATGTTTATAAATATGCAGATTCAAATTATACAGTGGATGTTTCAGATTTAGGCATTACTACTACTGATACAGCTAATATGTATCAATATACAAAGGATGTAGCTACTGATCCAAATAATAGATTAAAAGCTCTATCATGGCAAATTGCACCAACAGTATTTGCCTATAGAACTGATATCGCTGATGCAGTTTTACATACAACTGATCCAAATGAAGTACAAAGCTATTTAAGTGATTGGACTAATTATAAGCTTGTAGCTAGTGATTTAAAGAATAAGGGCTATAAGATTGTTGCAAGCTATGATGAAACATTTAGATTATTCTATAATAATTTAACACAGCCATTAGTTAATAATGCAAATGGCGATGTTGTAATAGATCAAGCATTATTTGACTTTTTGATTCATGAAAAAACATGCGTTGATAATGAATTCAATCATAATGTCGGCCAGTGGTCTTTGGAGTGGCAAAATGAACAAACAGCTTTAGGAACTACTCTTGGAACATTTTTACCAACTTGGGGAATTGCTTTCACTCTTCCTGGAAATGCGTACGATGTATCAAGTGGAACTTATCGAATTTGTGAGGCACCTAATCCATCCTTCTGGGGTGGTACATGGCTTGCCTGTGCAAATGGCTCTGATAATAAATCAGCTGTAGCCGATATATTAAAGAAGCTAACATGTGATGCAAGTATAGCAGAAGCGATAACTAGAGGTTCATTAGATTACACAAATAATACTATCGCTATAGGTAATATTATGAATGATACAACATTCCGTCCATCATCTGGATATGGCTTTATGGATGCTAATTTTTATGGTGGACAAAATGTTACTAAAGTATTTGACACTGTAGCTAAGAAGATACGTATTAATCACCAAACTGTTTGGGATTATGATTTGCTAGACACTTTCTATGAAGAAATGTATTCTTATATTGCTAGGGGAAGGGATATGCTAAAAGATGTATATCCAGCAATTTATGCTGGATTTGTATCAAAGAATCCAGAATTTGCTTAAATAAAAGTAAAATGGCACCGATTTGGTGCCATTTTTTCGTCCTATAAAAAGCAAAAAAACAGGCTTAGCCTGTTAGATGCGCATAAATTTTAGCTATTAAGCTCTTTCAAGATTACCCTTCTTTAAAGCTCTTGCAGAAACCTTAACCTTCTTAACATTACCGTTCTCATCCTTGATATGAACAGTTTGAAGATTAGCCTTCCAAGTACGTCTTGTAGCATTTAAAGCATGAGATCTTTTGTTACCAGTAACAGTTGTCTTACCAGTAATATAACATCTTGCCATATTAAATCCTCCTATGCCTTTTTAAATCGGCCTTTTTATTTTACTCTAACGAATTTAAATATGCAAGTATTTTTTTATATTTATATTAAAAATATGTTGTAAATTAATAATAAATTTGACATTGGCCTTAAAAAATGATATATATTGTATAGTGATATTTGAGAGAGAATATCAATTATATAATAATTGGGGTGCATATATTCATTATAGTACTTAAATTTATTAAATAATATTTAGAATTAATTATGTAGAACTAATAGAGACAAAGGTCTCTTTAAATATATCGTTTATAAAAGAAAATAGGAGGATTACCATGAGTTTTGAGTCTATTGATGTAGCATTATTTAGAAAAATGGTAATAAATGGTGCTATTAATTTAAAAAACCATCATGGAGAAATTGACCAGTTAAATGTATTCCCTGTACCAGATGGAGATACAGGAACAAACATGTCAATGACTGTAACATCAGGAATTAGAGAGCTTGAGGCTTGCGAATCAAGCTCAATTATAGATAACGCAAAGGTATTATCACGTGGTGCCCTAATGGGTGCTAGAGGTAACTCAGGAGTTATTTTATCTCAGTTCTTCAGAGGTATGTATGTAGGACTAAAGGAGCTTCCACATAACTATCTAGATCTTGAGGATTTCATGAGCTGTCTTGAGTCTGGATGTAAGATTGCTTATAAGGCAGTTATGCAGCCAGTAGAGGGTACTATTTTAACAGTTGTTAGAGTAGCTGCTGAAAAGACTAGAGAGAACATTAAGAATTATAAAACTATCGATGAGCTATTAGATGCTTATTTAGAATTTGCTAAAGAAGCACTTGATACTACACCAACATTACTTCCTGTATTAAAGGAAGCTGGAGTTGTAGACTCTGGTGGAGCTGGTTTCGTATCATTCGTTGAAGGTATGAATTTAGCTGTTAAGGGTGAAATCCTAGAGGCTGAATCAGATGAGAATAGGGAAGTATCAGCTGACGAATTAAAATATTTCTATCAAATGGAATTATTACTAGAATTAAAGAAGCCAGAGGCTTTTGAAATAAAGGCATTAAATGGAGCATTATCACTATTAGGTGATAAGGTTCATTTAAATAAGGAAAATGAGGATATTAAGATTACTCTTAATACTGATAGACCTGGTAGAGCACTTGAAATTTGTCAGAAGTATGGTGAATTCATCGTCTTAAAGATTGAAAACCTAAAGGCAAAGAAGAAGGAAGAAACTACAGAGGCTCCTCAAGAGATGAAGGAAATGGCTTTAGTTTCATGCTGCTTCGGTGAAGGTATCATTGAAATATTCAGAGAGCTTGGAGTTGATTATGTAATCGAGGGTGGTCAAACAATGAACCCTTCTACAGAATCATTCGTTGAAGCTATTAAGGCAACAAATTCTAAGAATGTAATTATCATTCCAAATAATGGTAACGTAGTAATGGCTGCTAAGCAGGCTGCATCATTAATCGATGGTGTTAAGGTTGAGGTATTACCAGCTAAGACTATCGCTCAGGGCTATGCTTCATTAATCAACTATAACCCAGAGGGAACATTAGAAGAAAATGTAGCTAACATGACTGAGCAAATTAAGCATGTAGTTTCTGGTGAGATTACATATTCAATTAGAGATACTGAAATCGGTGGAGTAGAAATCCATTCTGGTGACTTCATGGGTATTTCTAATGGTGAGATCTTAGTTTCTACAGCTAAGAAGGAAGATTGTCTTAATGAATTATTATCTAGAATTATCAGTGAGGATTCTGAAATTATCACTATGTTCCTAGGTAAGGATGTTACTGACGAGGAAAGAGAAAAATTAGAAGAGATCTGCTTAAAATATAACCCTGATATTGATGTTGAGGTTATCGAAGGTAAACAAGATATTTATTCTTATATTATCGCTGTTGAATAAAATAATTAATTGGGGGCAAAATTGCTCCCTTTTTTTGTTTACTAGTAAATTCCAATTATTGTTTATTATATCATATAAATATGATATAATATTTAGTGAAAGGAGGATACTATGAAACAATATAAAGTTCTAAAACAAAAGCTTAAATCTACTAATGGTGAATTCTTTATGTATAGATTTTTATCTATGAAATGTAGAAGTGCTTATAATACTGCATTAGCTAATATTAAAAAGCATTTTCAAAATGAAAATAAATACATAAATAAATATGATAATTTTAATGAATTACAAAAACATGAGTTATCTAATTGGCTAAATAATGAAATATATCAAAAGGCTATATTTAAAGCAGATACTGCCTATAGATCATATTTTGAGCTATTAAGATATCAAAAGAAAAATGATTTAGAAATAACTGCTAAAGAACCAGATTATATAAGTGGATATTTTCCAATAACATTTTCATATATAGGTAAAAAGTATGAAAATGGTAAAAGAGTATTCAATATACCACTTTCAGTTCCATTTAAAAGATTCTTAAGAGAAATAGCACCTGATATTACTTATTTAAAGCAATATGTAGATGTTAATAAATTAGAATTACCAGATGACTATTTTATTAAATTATCTATTCCAAGAGTACTTACAAATAAAAAGATAAAAGAAATATCAATTATACCAATACATAATGGAAAGAAATTTGAGATAGCATATACATATTTAGATGAAAAAGAAACACCAAAAGTAAGTGGTAATGGAGTAATGGCAATAGATTTAGGAATTAATAATTTAGCCACATGTGTAACAGACAAGGGTAAAACCTTTATTATTGATGGAAAAAGAATAAAATCTATGAACCAGTATTATAATAAACGAATGGCTGAATTAAAAAAGGAAAATCCGTATTGTCTTAGATTAAAAGAAAACCCACTAACAAATGATTTAGAATATGTAAAAGATTTAAAGAAAAATCTAAAACCAAATGAGAAATATAAATCTATTCAAACAAAAAGAATGATAAATCTAATGGTTAAAAGAGAAAACAAAATCAATGATTATATTTTTAAATCATCAAAAATGATAATTGATTATTGTCTTAATAACAAGATAAATAAAATAGTATTAGGATATTCAAATAATTTCCAAAAAGGATTTGAATATAGTAATGACTATGATAATAAGAATAATTATCAAAAGCACATTGAAAAGAATAAGATAAAAGAGAATAATCAAAAATTTATTTCAATACCATTTGGAAAGCTTAAATCAAGATTAGAGTATTTATGTAAGAATCATGGTATTGAATTAATATTACAGGAAGAATCATATACCTCATTATCATCATTTATGGATTTAGATGAATTACCAGTATATAAAGAAGAAGCTAAGGAATATACATTTAGTGGTAAAAGAATAAAAAGAGGCTTATATGAAACAAAAACAGGTAAATATATTAATGCAGATTTAAATGGAGCATTAAATATATATAGAAAAAGTAGCGTATGTGATATGGAAGTAATTTCAAATCTAATACGTAGAGGTGTGAGCACACCAAAACGACTTCAAGTTATTTGA
>JAEELU010000156.1 GCA_016282815.1 Acholeplasmatales bacterium | reverse complement strand
TTGGCTTACAGCAAAGGGTAATGTACTATTTGGTATTAAGCAATCTGGAAAAAAGTATAAAAAAGCTGAGCGTAATGAGCTTGCAAATCAATATTTAAAATCTGTCGAATTATTTGAAGCGAAGGATAAATATCCAAATGAGTTATCTGGAGGTATGCAACAAAGAGTAGCAGTTGCTAGAGCCTTAGCATTAGAATCAAATATTCTTTTGATGGATGAGCCATTTGGGGCGATTGATCCTAAACTTAGACTTGAGCTTCAGGAATTAGTTCTTAAGCTATGTAAGGAGAATAAGAAGACAGTTATATTTGTTACACATGATATAGATGAGGCTTTACTTTTAGCAGATAGAATATTTGTTATGGAGCCAGGTAAAATTAAAGAAGAACTAAAGGTAAATCTTAAATCTCCTCGTAAAAGAGAGGAGCTTGTGAGAACAAATGAATATCAGGATTTATATCAAAAGCTTTTCTCATTATTCTATTCTAGAATAAGAGAGGATATATATGAGGAGACGATGCTATAATGAAAATAAAGGAATTTATAAAGGACAGATATGCATCGTTAAAGTTTTCGGAGGGTGGCTTTAAAAAGCTACTTGTAGGGTTTGTTATTGTTAATGCTCTATTTATTATTAATCTATTCTTAACATTATTTTTAGATTATCAAACAGAGCATCAATACATTTACTCTAATGATACTTACATTATTTTCTTAGTTATCTTTGAGGTATATTATCTAATAATGTTTGTGATTAGAAAGAAGAAAAGTGTATCGGATGTATTTACTGTTCTATTTACATTTTTATTAATCTGGGAGATAGGCTATAAGCTTGGATGGACTACTAATGATTTATTAGTTCCATCACCAGAAGGATTATTTAGTATTTATAAAGAAAAGACAAATGAGGTTACTGATGGTATCTTTGCATCAGTAAAGCTATTATTCTTTGGTATATTAATCGGATTAGCATTAGGCGTAATAGTTGGATTACTTGCAGGATTTATTCCTAGAGTTAGAGAGGTAGTATCACCAATAGCAGGAATATTATCTCCAATACCACCACTTGTATATACACCATATGTAGTAATGATTGCACCTACATTTTATATAGCATCATTATTCGTTATATTCTCTGCGGTCTTTTGGCCAACTTTAACACAAACAATTAATAGTGTTAAGTCAATTGATAAGAGAGTTATAGAAGCTGCTAGAACAATGGGTGTATCTACATTCCAAATGCTATTTAAGGTTATATTACCTTATATCGTTCCAGCTATTATAGTTGGTTTATCAAGAAGCTTAAGAGCAGCTTTCCTATGCTTAACAGGTGCAGAAATGCTAGGAGCTAGTGCAGGATTAGGATTCTTCATTAAGATGTATGAAAGAAATCTTGATTTCAGAGCTATATTAGCAGGTATCTTAGTACTTGCAGTCGTTGTATCTATCATAGATTTATTAGTAAGAAAGGCTGAACAAAAATTAGTTAAATGGAGATATAGCTAATGAGTAAAAAATATTATGATAATATAAATGAGCTAGTTGGTAATACACCGCTAGTGAAATTGAATAATATTAAGAAATATTTTGGTTTTAAATCAAATATATACGTTAAGCTTGAGCAATATAATATTGGTGGTTCTATAAAAACTAGAATTGCTAAAAATATGATAGATGCATTTGAAAAAGAAGGTAAATTAAAAAAAGGCTCAACTATTATAGAAGCAACATCAGGAAATACTGGTATTGGCTTATCCTTAATAGCAGCCTCACGTGGCTATAAGTCTATAATTATAATGCCAGAAGGAGTTACATTAGAAAGAATTAAGCTTTTAAAAAGCTATGGAGCAGAGGTATATCTTACTCCGAAGGAGGAGTCCATGCAAGGCTGTAAGGATCTTGCATTAAAGCTTAATAATGAAATTAAGGATTCTATAATTGTAAATCAATTTGAAAATCCAAATAATCCAGAAATGCATTATAAAACAACAGGACCTGAAATATATAAGGCACTTGGAAAGAAAATAACACATTTTGTATCTGCGGTTGGTACTGGTGGAACAATTAGTGGTTGTGCAAGGTATTTAAAGGAAAAGAACAAAAAAATACACGTCGTTGGTGTAGAACCAAAAAGTGCTAATGTGCTTAATGATGGAGAATGGCACCCACATAAGATAGAAGGTATTGGTGGAAAAATAGTATCTAAAAATATAGATATATCATTGATAGATTCTATTTATGATTGTACTGATGAGGATGCATACCTTTATGCTAGATTATTACCACAACTTGAAGGAATAAGCATTGGTATTAGTGCAGGTGCAGCTATAGCAGGAGCTTTAGATATTGCAAAGAATAGCAATAATGAAGAAAACATTGTTGTAATTATACCTGATAGTGGTGATCATTATTTATCAGGTGATTTATTTGAGGTTGATGTTAACCTTTTAAAAGCTAGCTCAAAGTGATATAATAAACATAGTAAATTACTAGGAATGGGAGGAATAGTATGATTTCAACAAAAGGTAGATATGCATTAAGATTAATGATTGATGTCGCTGCATATTCAAATGGCGAGGTTGTATCATTAAAGGACATCTCAAAAAGACAGGATGTATCAATTAAATATCTGGAGCAGGTTGTTTCACTGTTAGTTAAAGGTGGCATGCTGATAAGCGTTAGAGGTAATAATGGGGGATATTTACTTACTAAGAAGCCTAGTGAATATACAGCTGGGGATATTTTAAGAGTGGCAGAGGGTACTTTAGCACCTATTGCTTGCTTACAGCTTGATCCTATTGAATGTGAAAGACAGGATTCCTGTTCCACAATAGACTTTTGGAGAGGCTATTATAAGGTAATCAATGATTACGTTGATAATATAACACTAGAGGATTTAGCTAATAAAGAAAGAGCTAGAATCGGTAATGATTATTCTATATAGAAAGAAGGAGAAATAATATGAGTAGAATATTTACATCAATAGCAGATTTGGTAGGACATACTCCACTAATTGAGCTAGTTAATTATGAACAAAACAATAAGTTAAATGCGAAGATTATCGCTAAGGTTGAAGGATTTAATCCAGCTGGTTCTGTAAAGGATAGAGTAGCAAAGTCTATCATTGAGGATTATGAAGCAAGAGGATTATTAAAGAAGGGCTCAACAATTATTGAGCCAACTTCAGGAAATACTGGTATTGGACTTGCTGCAATAGCTGCATCAAAGGGCTATAAGCTAATAATAACTTTACCAGAAACAATGTCAGTTGAAAGAAGAAACCTAATTAAGGCATATGGTGCTGAATTAGTTTTAACTGACGGAACAAAAGGTATGAAGGGAGCAATAGCTAAGGCAGAGGAACTAAATAAGGAAATCCCTGGTTCAGTAATTGCAGGACAATTCGTTAACCCAGCAAACCCTAAGGCACATAGAGAAAATACAGGTCCTGAAATATGGGAGGACACTGATGGTGATATTGATATATTTGTTGCAGGAGTTGGTACTGGCGGTACAATCTCAGGCGTTGGTGAATTCCTAAAGAGTAAGAATCCAAATATTAAGATTATAGCAGTAGAACCAGAATCTTCACCAGTTCTATCTAAAGGAGTAGCCGGCCCACACAAAATTCAAGGAATCGGTGCAGGATTCGTTCCTGATACATTAAATACATCTATCTATGATGAAATCATAGCAGTACCTAATGAGGAAGCATTTAAGTCTGGTGCTGAAATTGCAAAATCTGATGGTGTATTTGTTGGTATCTC
>JAEELU010000155.1 GCA_016282815.1 Acholeplasmatales bacterium | reverse complement strand
TTCGTCTAAAACTGATCCTGTTTCAAAAGTATTACCGCATGTAGTACAAGTAACCATTACCTTCTTGTATTCTGGATGTATTCCATTTTTCATACTACAATTCACTCCTTCCGCCATGACAAATAGTCATAGAAAGTCTACGGGTGATATTTTAGCATACAATTTTTATATTTGCAACAAAAAATTATAATTTTTTAAATAGTGGAACTGATACTACTAAATCACTCTTTTGCTTAACCTCTAATACAACATAAGCATTGTTTTTTTCAGCTAATCTTTTGAATTTAGCAACATCAAGTGTACCATCATTTAATGCTAAATGACACTTCTTTCTGTCCTTAGCATCATGGATGTGGAATTCATCAAATGGTAAATCAATTTCAGATAATAGATTCCATACTATATCATAGCTTAGATGATCATGACCTATATCATAACAGAATCTAAATCCAGCCTTATATAAATCATGATAAGTTCTTTTTGTATATTCAGGAATATTATCAGTATTCTCTATTACCATATTGATATTGTATTTATTACAAATATCCTCTGCACGCTTAAAATTAGTTATTAATCTTTCGATGTATTCATTATATTCCTTTTCGTAAATATAATTCTTTACACCAGAAATAGTAACTACAGGACCAGGAATTAGATGCATATTGATTTGCTTAATATAATCAGAGCCAAGTCTTGCATATCTTTCAAGATGTACTAAATATGCATCAACAACCTCATCATATGAGCCTAAGTCAGCCTCATCATAGAAATGAAGAGTCGCTTCTATATTATATTTCTTTAATAAAGCCTCAACTGTACCTGCTTCCATTTCCTTACGGCAGTAGCCGAAATTAAGATTTAATTCAATGAAATCAAGTCCTAATTCCTTAGCTAGCTTTAGATTGTCCTCGATAGTATCATATTCATATAATTGGGGCATTCCTACCTTCATATTATATTACTCTTACCCTTATTACGCCCTCAAGCTTTTCAATCTTCTTAGCGTCTACCTTACCATCTACATCAAATACTGAATAAGCATAATCACCCTTTGATTTGCTTACAAGGTTAACGATGTTACCACCATTAGCACTGATTGCGCTTGAATAGTTAGCAATGATACCAGGAGCATTCTTGTGGTTAACACAAACTCTGATTTGGCCACTCTTAACACCTGCGTTAACATCAGGATAGTTAACTGAGTGAGTGATATTACCATTCTCGATGAAATCCTTTAATTCATTGATTGCCATTAAAGCACAGTTATCCTCAGCCTCTTCAGTTGAAGCACCTAGGTGAGGTAATACGATTGTATTAGGTAAATTAACTACCTTAGCATTAGCAAAGTCAGAAACATACTTCTTAATATTACCATTATTTAAAGCCTCAGCTAAATCATCATCATTAACTAATGTGTCTCTAGAGAAGTTTAATAAAATTGCATTATCAAGCTTATCGAAGATAGTCTTGTTAAGCATACCCTTAGTAGCATCCATTAGAGGTACGTGAATAGTTACGAAATCAGCACCAGCTACGATGTCCTCAAGCTTTTCAAAATACTTAACTTCCTTATTAAGCTTCATAGCGTTATTAATTGTTAAATATGGATCATATCCTCTTACGTTCATACCAAGAGCAACGCAAGCATTAGCAACCATAACACCGATTACACCTAAGCCAACTACAGCGATAGTCTTACCTAGGATTTCATTACCAGCAAATTGAGCCTTAGCCTTTTCAGCAGTCTTACCGATTGCTTCATCAGCCTTATTATCATTTACCCACTTATTACCACCGATAATATCACGGCTAGCAAGTAATAAGCCACATAATACTAATTCCTTAACAGCATTAGCATTAGCACCTGGAGTATTGAATACTACAACACCCTCAGCAGCATACTTATCTAGAGGAATATTATTAACACCAGCACCAGCACGTGCTACTGCTAAAATATTCTTATCTAAATCCATATCATGCATAGCTTGAGAACGAACTAGAATACTATCAGCATCCTTAATGTCCTCAACTGTCTTATCTGGAGATTTTAATGTTGCTAGAGCAACCTTAGAAATTTTATTTAAACAATAAGCCTTCATTATTTTAAATTCTCCTTTTCAAACTTCTTCATAAATTCAATTAAAGCAATTACGCCTTCCTTTGGCATAGCATTGTAGATAGATGCACGCATACCACCAACAGTTCTATGACCCTTAAGGTTCTCTAAGCCAGCCTTCTTAGACTCAGCTACGAACTTAGCCTCTAAAGCTTCCTTCTCCTCTGGATTTGTAATAACAGCTGGATTAACGATGAATGGAACATTCATTAATGAACGAGAATTCTTCTCAACTGTACCAACGAATAGCTTAGAGCTATCTAAGTAATCATATAATAATTGAGCCTTCTCAACATTTCTCTTCTTCATAGCCTCAAGTCCACCATTCTTAAGTAGATACTTGAATACTAATCCACAGATATAAATACACCAGCAGTTTGGAGTATTATATAAAGAATCATTATCAGCCTGAGTCTTATACTTTAGCATAGTTGGAGTTCCTGGTAATACATCATCAGTGATTAAATCCTCTCTAACGATAGCAACAACCATACCAGCTGGACCTACGTTCTTTTGAACACCAGCGAAGATTACGCCATACTTAGTTACATCAACTGGCTCTGATAAGAAGCAAGATGATTGGTCAGCAACTAAGATTTTACCCTTAGTATTTGGTAGCTTATGGAACTTAGTACCATAAATAGTATTGTTTTCACAAATATAAACATAATCCATATCATCAGTAATTGCTAAATCATCGCAATTAGGAATATATGAGAATGTCTTATCAGCACTTGATGCTAATTCTACAGCTGTACCATAAATCTTAGCCTCGCTATAAGCCTTCTTAGCCCATTGACCAGTTAAGATATAACCAGCCTTCTTATTCTTCATTAGGTTCATAGGAACTGCAGCGAATTGTTGAGAAGCTCCACCTTGT
>JAEELU010000021.1 GCA_016282815.1 Acholeplasmatales bacterium | reverse complement strand
TTGTTAAAAATCATAGAAAACCAAAATATAGTGCTCGTGAATATACTCGTTGTGAGCGTTGTGGTAGACCACATGCTGTAATTAGTAAATTCAAGTTATGCCGTATTTGTTTCCGTGAATTAGCATATAAAGGACAAATTCCAGGCGTTAAAAAATCAAGCTGGTAATTTAGAATAAGGAGGAATCAGGTTATGATGACAGATCCAATTGCGGATATGTTAACTCGTATCAGAAACGCAAACCAAATGCGTAAAGAGACAGTAGTTATCCCAACTTCAAAAGTTAAGAGTGCAATCCTTGAAGTATTAAAGACTGAAGGATTCATCGCAGACTACACAGTTTCTGCTGATATTAAGAGTGAAACAACAATTACATTAAAGTATTCTGAGAATAACCAAAGAGTAATCAAAGGTTTAAAGAGAATTTCAAAGCCAAGTCTTCATGTATATTCAAAGGCTGAAGAACTACCAAAGGTTTTAAATGGTTTAGGTGTTGCAATTATCTCTACTTCTCAGGGTATTATGTCAGATAAACAAGCTCGTAAGTTAAAAATCGGTGGAGAAGTATTAGCTTACGTTTGGTAATAATAAGAAAAATATAGGAGGTATTTAATATGTCTCGTATTGGTAATAAGGCTATTCCAGTCCCTGCAGGCGTTACAATCAGCGTTGCTGAAGGTAATCTAGTTACCGTAAAGGGCTCTAAGGGAGAATTAAGCTTTCAATTCAATAGCGAACTAGAAATTAACGTTTCTGCTACAGAAGTTGTAGTTAAGAGACCAAATGATTCAAAAGAAATGAAGACAATCCATGGTACAACTCGTGCTTTATTAAATAATATGGTTGTAGGTGTATCTCAAGGATTTAAGAAAAATTTAGAGATCAACGGTGTTGGTTACCGTGCTGCTTTACAAGGTAACAAGCTAGTTGTATCTGCTGGTTATTCTCACAATGTTGAGATGGAAATCCCAGCTGGTTTAAAGGTAGAATTACCAAAGAATACTAATATTGTTATTTCAGGTATTGATAAGCAATTAGTAGGTCAATTTGCGGCTGAAATTCGTGAGATTCGTAAGCCAGAGCCTTATAAGGGTAAAGGTATTAAGTATGATTACGAAACTATTCGTCGTAAGGAAGGTAAAACTGCTAAGAAGTAGTAGGAAAGGAGTACTAATATGATTAATAAGGTTTCAAAAAATGTAACTCGTCAAAAAAGACATTTACGTATTCGTCAAACTGTTGTTGGAACAGCTGAAAAGCCAAGACTAAATGTTTTCCGTTCTAACAAGCAAATTTATGCTCAAATTATTGATGATACAACTGGAAAGACTTTATGTAGTGCTTCTTCACTAGATAAAGAAATTAAGTTAGAGAATGGTTCTAATGTAAATGCAGCAACTGAGGTTGGTACTTTAGTAGCTAAGCGTGCATTAGCATTAAAAATCGAAGCTGTAGTATTTGACCGTGGTGGTTATTTATACCATGGACGTGTTAAAGCTCTAGCTGACGCAGCAAGAGCTGCTGGATTAAAGTTCTAAGGAGGAGAAGTCTTTATGGTTAAGGAAAATGCACAACATAAGGAAGTTCAAGAGCCAGAATTCGAAGAGCGCGTAGTTACAATTAACCGTGTAACTAAGGTTGTTAAGGGTGGTAGACGTTTCCGTTTTGCTGCTTTAGTAGTAATTGGCGATAAGAAGGGCACAGTAGGCTTTGGTACAGGTAAGGCAAACGAAGTACCTGATGCAATTAAGAAGGCTGTTGAAAGTGCTAAAAAGAATTTAATTACTGTTTCTACAGTAAATACTACAATCCCTCATGAAGTAACAGGCGTATACGGAGCTGGTCGTGTATTCTTAGCACCTGCTAGTCAAGGTACAGGAGTTATCGCTGGTGGTCCAGTACGTGCTGTTGTAGAATTAGCTGGTATTTCTGATATTCTATCAAAATCACTTGGTTCTGCTACACCAATCAATGTAGTAAGAGCTACAGTAGAAGGGTTAAAGAGCTTAGAGACTGTTGAGCAAGTTGCAAAGAGACGTGGTAAGACAGTTGAAGAGCTTTTAGGGTAAGAATTATGTATAAGATTACTTTAGTTAAGAGTTTAATTGGTCGTAGACCAAATCAAGTTGCTACAGCTAAGGCTTTAGGTCTTACAAAGATTGGCCAAACTGTAACAAAAGAGGAAAATGAAGCAATAAAAGGTATGATTGTTACCATAGCTCATATGGTAAAGGTTGTCCAAGAGTAATAAGGAGGTACCTAGAAATGTTAAATAATTTACATTCTGTTGAAGGTGCAAGACATGCAAAGAAGCGTCTTGGCCGTGGAATCGGTAGTGGCTTAGGTAAGACTGCTGGTAAGGGTACTAAGGGTCAAAATGCTCGTTCTGGTGGCGGTGTTCGTCCTGGATTCGAAGGTGGTCAGTTACCATTATTCCAACGTTTACCAAAGAGAGGCTTCAAGAATTTCAACAAGGTTGAATATGCAATCATTAATGTAGCAGATCTAAATGTATTTGAGGATGGTGCTACAGTTGACGTTGAAGCAATCGTTAATGCTAAGCTTGTTAAAGAAGTTAAGTCAGGCATTAAGGTTTTAGGTAATGGTGAATTAACAAAGAAGAAGCTAGTTGTAAAAGCAAATAAGTTCTCAGAGTCTGCTAAGAAGGCTATTGAAGCTTTAGGCGGATCTGTTGAGGTGATTTAGTTTGTTAAATAAAGCAAAACTTATCTTTAGCAATCGTGAGATTGTATTAAAGATATTAATTACATTTGCTTTATTGTTAGTTTTTAAAGCTGGAACTTATATTCCAATCCCACTAATTGATACTGCAAATGTACAATATATAGTTCAGGGAAACGACTTCTTAACTGTTTTAAATGCATTCTCTGGAGGAGGTTTATCTAACTTCTCTATTCTTGCATTAGGTATTTCACCATACATAACAGCATCAATCGTTATCCAAATGCTACAAATGGTAATTCCAAAGTTCCAGGAGTGGGCAGAGGCTGGTGAAGCAGGTAAGGAAAAGCTTAATCGTTGGACTAGATATACAACAGTAGTTATCGCTATGATTCAAGCTTTATTAATTATTTTCAGCTTAGGATCAAGACCAGATAACATTTTACAAGCTTCAGTCTTGAAATATAAGGATTTATATTGGTTAGTTTATATCTACATGGCTATAGTTGTTACAGCAGGTTCTGCATTTACAATGTGGTTAGCTGATTTAATAACTCGTCATGGTATCGGAAATGGTTCTTCAATGATCATTTCTGCTGGTATTATCTCATCAATCCCAACAATGTTTAGAACACTAGGAAATACATATTTAGGATCTAACTTCTCTGGATTGAATTTATTCTTATTCATTTTAGTTACAGTTCTATATATTGCATTAATCTTAGGAGTTGTATTCTTCGAGGGTGCGGTAAGAAAGGTACCTGTTCAGTATGCAAACCGTCAGGCAGGTCAGCAGGGCTCTGATATTCCTATCAAGCTTAATAGTGCGAGCGTTATTCCAGTAATCTTCGCATCAACAATACTTTCAGTTCCACTAACAATTATAGGTGTAATGGGCTTATCAACAGAGACATCTACAGCTGCTTATTGGATCAACCAAGTATTTGCAACAAGCGAGCCTATCGGTATTGTAATATATGTTATACTAATTGTCTTCTTTAGCTTTTTCTATTCATTTATGCAAGTGGATCCAGAAAAGATAGCAGACAATCTAGAAAAGCAAGGAGCTTTTATTCCAGGATATCGTCCTGGTGAGGAAACAAAGAGACAGTTATCTAAAATGTTATTTAGAATAACTTTAATTGGTGCAGCATACTTAGTTATACTTGCATTAATTCCAATCATTGTTTCAAAAATCTTTGGCTTTGGTTCAGCTGTAACAATCGGTGGTACATCACTAATCATCGTTGTTGGTGTTGCAATTGAGACATTCCGTCAAATTGAAACACAAGCAGAAACAAAGGATTATCAAGGATTCTTAGATTAATTAGGAGGTTTTCATAATGAATTTATTAATTATGGGTAGACCTGGTGCTGGTAAAGGAACACAAGCCTTTAATATTAGAGATTATTATAAGATCCCTCATATTTCAACAGGTGACATGTTCAGAGAAGCAATCAAAAACGAAACAAAGTTAGGTCTATTAGCTAAGAGCTATATGGACAAAGGCCTTTTAGTACCAGATGAAGTAACAATCGGTATCGTAAAGGAGCGCTTAAGCCAGGCTGATTGTAAGAAAGGATTCCTACTAGATGGTTTCCCAAGAACAATTGCTCAGGCAGAAGCTTTAGACGTAATATTAAATGAGAATGGTGTTAAGCTTGACGCTGTACTTGATATTAACGTTCAACCAGAAATTCTAATCAGAAGAATGGTTGGTCGTAGAGTATGTAAGAGCTGTGGAGCTACATATCATGTTGAATTCAATGCACCAAAGGTTCAAGGAATTTGCGATATATGTGGTTCAGAGCTAATTCAGCGTAAGGATGATACTGAGGAAACTGGTAGAAATAGATTAGCAGTATACGACAGTAATACAGCACCACTTCTTGAATATTATAAGAATCAAAACATCTTAAAAACTGTAAATGGTGACCAACCATTAGAGAAGGTTTTTGATGATATTAAAGTTGTTTTAGGTGCTTAATAATATGATTGAAATCAAAAGTGAAAGAGAAATTCAACTGATTAGAGAAGCAAGTCATATTGTAGCATTATGTTTAGAAACACTTAAGACACAGATTAAGCCTGGTATGACAACTATGGAATTAAATAATATTTGCGAAAAGATTATTTTAGAACATGATTGTCTACCTGCCTGCAAAGGCTATGAGGGGTTTCCATGTGCCGTATGTGCTTCTGTAAATGAAGTTGTTATTCATGGTATTCCATCTGATAAGAAAAAGCTAAAAAATGGAGATGTAGTTTCTATTGATTTAGTTGCTTCATACAAGGGATATCATGGAGATTCAGCTTATACTTATGTAGTTGGTGAAGTTTCAAAAGACGTTGAGAAACTCTTGGAGGTTACTCAGGGAGCTTTATACGAAGGTATATCAAAGGTAAAGCCTGGAGCTCATCTAGGTGATATAGAGGCAGCCATTGGTGATTATATAAAGCCACATGGATATGGTATACTTGAGCAGTTTACTGGTCATGGTATCGGTAGAAGCATGCATGAGGATCCTGCAATTTTCAATTTCGGTACACCGGGTACAGGACCAATCCTAAAGGAAGGTATGGTCTTATGTATTGAACCTATGGTGTGCATGGGCACAAATAAGGTTAGAATATTACCAGATAAATGGAGCGTTGTAGCTAAGGATAATAAAAAGACTGCACACTTCGAGCATACAGTCCTAGTAACAAAGGACGGACATGAAATTCTAACTACGCTTTAATATAATTAGGAGGCTAAATTATAAATGGCAAAAAAAGACGATGTAATTGAGATGGAAGGCGTTGTACAGGATGTACTACCTAACACACAATTTATTGTAACACTAGAAAATGGTCATCAGGTTAAAGCACACGTTTCTGGTAAAATCCGCATGAATAACATACGCATTTTACCAGGTGACAAGGTAACAATTGAGTTATCAACATATGATTTAACACGTGGCAGAATAACTTACAGACACAAATAATATTGGAGGTAATTTTAAATGAAAGTTAGACCATCAGTAAAACCAATATGCGATAAATGCAAGGTTATTAAGCGCAAGGGCCGTGTAATGGTTATTTGCGAAAACCCAAAACATAAACAAAGACAAGGATAAAATTAGGAGGTGCGAATAAAAAATGGCACGTATTGCAGGAGTAGATATTCCAAATGAAAAGAGAGTAGTAATTTCATTACAATATATTTATGGTATTGGTGAAACTACAGCAAAGAAAATATTAAAGGATGCGGGTGTTTCAGAGGACATTCGTACTAAGAATTTAACTGAAGAACAATTAAGCGCTATTCGTTCTCAGGTTACAAAGTATAAGGTTGAAGGTGATCTTCGTAGAGAGGTTGCTTTAAACATTAAGCGTTTAATGGAAATTGGATGCTATAGAGGAATGCGTCATAGAAAGGGTCTTCCAGTTAGAGGCCAAAGAACTAAGACAAATGCTCGTACTCGTAAGGGTCCAAAGCACACTATAGCTAACCATAAGAAGTAATAGGAGGATATAAGAGTTATGGCACGTAAGGTTACAAAACGTCGTGTGAAGAGAAATTGTCCTACAGGTGTAGCACATATTCATTCGACTTTCAATAATACAATAGTTACTATCACTGATCCTCAAGGCAATGTAATTGCTTGGAGTAGTGCTGGTGCATTAGGCTTTAAGGGTAGTCGTAAGTCAACTCCTTTTGCCGCTCAAATGGCTGCTGAGGCTGCTGCTAAGAGTGCAGTAGACCAAGGTGTAGCTAAGGTTGAAGTATCAGTAAAGGGTCCTGGTCAAGGCCGTGAGGCAGCAATTCGTTCATTAACAGTTGCTGGACTTGAAATTACAGCTATCACTGATGTAACACCAGTTCCACATAATGGTTGTCGTCCACCAAAGCGTCCTAGAGGATAATTTTGGATTGATAATTTAGAAGTAAAACTAAATAATTAAACTTAAATCTAACAAACAGGAGGCCCATTAATGAAAGATTTAAAATTTGAAAAACCAAGAACAAATGTAGAAGAGCTAAGTGACGAAGGAAGACACGGTAAATTCGTTATTTCTCCGCTTGAGAGAGGATTCGGTATTACTTTAGGTAATGCACTTCGTAGAACTTTATTATCTTCACTTCCTGGTGCAGCTATCGTTAATGTAAAGATTGACGGCGCTGAGCACGAATTTCAAAATGTAGATGGTGTTGTTGAGGATATCATCACAATCATCTTAAATTTAAAAAGAGTTGTTTTAACTGTTGATTCTGACGATCCTAATTATGAGAAGGTTGTAGAAATTCAACATGGTGAGGGAGAAGTTACAGCAGCTGATATTATTCATGACAATGATATTAAGGTTATTAACCCTAATTTACACATTGCTACAGTATCTGCTGGTGGTAGCTTACATATGTTCTTAACTATTCGTCGTGGAGTTGGTTTTGTAAGCTCTGTACAAAATAAGGAGTATACAAAGAGCATTGGTGTTATTTCAATTGACTCAATTTATACACCAATAGTTAATGTAGCATTTAATGTTGAAAAGACTCGTGTTGAAGGTGTAAATGTAGCTTCATTTGATAAGCTTGAAATTGACGTTACTACTAACGGTTCAATTACAGCTAAGGAAGCTTTAGCAGTAGCTTCAAAGATGATGATTGAGCATTTAAATGTTGTTGTAGAATTAAGTGAGAAGGCATCTGAAACTGACTATATGGTTGAGGCTGAGGATGATACTCAAAATCGTAAATTAGAAATGACAATTGATGAATTAGACTTAACAGTTCGTTCATACAATTGTTTGAAGAGAGCTGGCATCAATACAGTTCAACAATTATCTGAGAAGACTGAAGAGGATATGATCAAGGTAAGAAATCTTGGTAGAAAATCCTTAAAGGAAATCAAGGAAAAGCTTGAAGCATTAGGTTTAAGCTTTAAGAAAAACTAATAAAGGAGATTTGAATTATGGCATATAGTAGACTACGTCGTAGTTCTGATGCTAGAAAGGCATTACTACGTGATTTAGTAACAGATTTAATACTAAATGGTCAAATTGAAACTACAGTAGCTAAGGCAAAGGAATTAAAGAGACTTGCTGATAAAATGGTTACTTTAGGAAAGACTAATACTCTTCATTCTCGTCGTCAGGCAGCAGCTTTTATTCGCTTTGAAAAAGATGAGGAAGGTAAATTTGCATTACAAAAATTATTTGATGAAATAGCACCTAAGTTTGCTAATCGTAATGGTGGTTACACTCGTGTAATTAAGACTGGTTTCCGTCGTGGAGATGCAGCACCAATGGCAATTATTGCTTTTGTTGAGTAATTAATATTGGTGGGACAATTTGTCCCACCTTTTATGCTTTTTAAAAAATATGAAATATTTAGTTATAGACGCATGTACAAGAGATAATTCTAGAACAAGAAGATTATATTTAGAATATATCAAGGATAAAAAGGATGTTAAAATAGTAAAATTATATGATACTGATATAAAGCCTATCGATAATGAAGCTATTCATAAAAGAGATTTAGCCAAG
>JAEELU010000154.1 GCA_016282815.1 Acholeplasmatales bacterium | reverse complement strand
ATTGTAACCTTACCGAATGTTACAACAAGGCCACCAACACCACAAATTAGAATTACTGAAACAACGAATAGATTTCTATTATCACCTAAATCTACACCTTGGATCATCTTTAAACCAGATACAGCGATGAAACCGTATAATACAATACATATACCACCCATTACGCAGCTTGGAATTGTTGCAAGTAATGTAACAAACGGAGCGATGAATGATAATATGATACATAAAATAGCTGTGCAGAAGATTGTAATTACTGATGCGTTTCTAGAAATGGCAACACAACCAACTGATTCACCATATGTTGTATTAGGACATCCACCGAAGAATGCACCTGCCATAGAACCAATACCATCACCAAGTAATGTATTAGATAGACCTGGATCAGTTAATAAATCATGATTAATTACTGAAGATAGGTTCTTGTGGTCAGCGATATGCTCAGCGAAGCATACGAATGCAACTGGAATATAAGCTACTGCTATTGTACCAAAGTATGCAAAGAATGTACCAGCATCACCAAAATCAGGGAATGCTGTGAATGCCTTAATAAATGTAAAATCAGGAATCCATTGCATTTGAGTGAATAGCTCAAAATTAACAACCTTTAATTCATTTACACCTGATGCTGCACCAATACCTGTGAATATTGCAGCTATAACATAGCCAGCACCAATACCAATGATAAATGGAATAGCCTTTAAGAACTTCTTAGCAAATACAGAAACGATGATTGTAACGAACATTGTAATTAAACCAATTACTAATGCTAAATAACCATTAGTAGCCCAAATAACTTCTCCTAATTCGTTTTTAACTTCAATTGCCTTGAATAAGTCACCAACTGCACTTCCAGCAAGTGATAATCCGATAATTGCTACTGTTGGACCGATTACTACTGCTGGCATAATTTTATTAATCCAGTTTGTTCCAACTTTTTTAACAATTAATGCAATGACAACATAAACTAAACCAGCAAGTATAGCACCCATGATTAAGCCTAAATAACCAACTGCTGCAGTTACTGCTCCAGCAAATGCTGCTGTCATACTTCCTAAAAAGGCAAATGATGATCCCAAGAACACTGGGCTCTTGAATCTTGTAAATAATAAATAAACTAATGTACCAACACCTGCACCGAATAATGCTGCTGATTGGCTCATTTGTGATGCTGCACCTAAACTTGTAGCACCAAAGCCGGCAGTGTTATTATTGATAATAACAGGTACAACAATTGTTGCAGCTAATATTGCTAAAAGCTGCTGAAATGCAAAAATAGCAATCCTATGATAAGGAGGTCTATCTTTGACATCATAAAGTAATTTTTCCATACTAATTTATATTCTCCTTTTCCTGTAAAATATTTTATCATTTTTTATAATTCAATACAATATCACACAATAAAAAAGAGGGTAATAAATTACCCTCTTGGAATGCTATCGATCCACTTTCTTAATGAACCATCAAGGAAGTCTTCCTTTCTAGCAAATAAATATATCTTTTCACTGATTCTTACAGTCTTTCCCTCTAGAGCAACTGTCGCACCAATGAAGAATGCTAAATGCTTATTACCATTAGCCTCATCTAGCTTTTCGAAGTTTAATACTACTGGATTTCCGTCTCTGATTTCAAAAACTAGGCTTCTTGCTAGCTCATCATCATTAACCATTTCCTTCATAATAATTCTATCTGCTGCTAAAGTATTTTCTTCTTCAACTTCTTTTTTCTTTCCAAATAGCATATTATTCACCCTTCTTTACTGCAGGAAGTACTGTTGCCTTAGTTCCCTGACGTACCATAATTAGAGTTGTATCAGCATATTGCTGTAGGATTTCCATTCTCTGTGGAGGGCAGGCAATAATTACCTGTAGTGGCATAGATGAAATGAATTCCATCATAGCACGCATACGGTTACCATCCATCTTATCGAATACCTCATCGAACATAACGATACCGATAGGATCTCCTCCAGTAAATCCTGACTTAGTATATACTCTTACGAATGATGCGATTATTGCAACATAGAATGGAACCTGAGTTTCACCTCCGGACTTCTCCTTAAATACCTTAGAGTAAGTCATTGATTCACCATCTGCGTTAATAATCTTAATATCATAGTCCATGTAAGTTCTATAATCAGTAAATTTATTGATTGCACCATTACTATTAAGCTCATCCATAGTTAAGCTTTCAAATAGCTCTCTAATTTGCTCATCATATTTATTTTGGAACTCAAATGTGAATAGACCCTGATTAATATCTACGATATCAGATGTAACCATATCATAGAATTGAGCATATTCACTACTTCTAGGGAAGATAAATTCATATCTATCATTACCGAATGTAATTCCCTTTAATGTATCATTAATCTTAGAAATCTCTTGCTCAGCAGTAAGGATATTATTTCTTAGCTTAGCTATGAAGTCCTCCTTAAATACTACTTCGGCAGATTCTCTTGCTTGTCTTACCTTTTGCTCGTAAGTAATTAATTCACTCTTTTCAAGCTTATTTAATTCAGCAAGGAACTTATTCATCTCTGATACACCAACTGATAGAGTTGAGCTATATTTGTTGATATATGCATATTGCTTTGCAATTAAATTATCATTTAATGTATTATAGCTATTCTCCTCAGTTCTATATCTTGCTTCATATGTTTGTAAAGCCTGCTTGAATGATAATCCCTTAACGATTGAATTATATTCATTCTTAGCTCTTTCAACTATAGAAGCATTATCACCAGCTAATTCCTTTAGATTTTGATTTAATATATCAAGCTCTACAGTCTTATCCTGAATATTCTTGTTATATGTTTCAATCTTATTAGCTATACCACCAAGCTCCATTGATAGGTTAATCTTCTTCTCATCACAAGCCTTGATAGTATTTTGAATCTTAGCATAATCATCCTCTAAATCAGATGAAGTTGCCTTTTCAGCTCTTAGCTTTTCCTTATTTAATCCAACTAAGGCCTCACGCTCCTTTTGAAGCTCAAGTGCCTTATCTAAATCATCAATAATAACATTGATATTTAATGAATCTAGAATATCGATTTCTTGAGTTAAAGCCTCAACCTGTTGATTTAATTCAGTATATTTACTCTTAGCCTCTAAAGCCTTCTTATTCATGGCATCCTGTGAACGCTTTGCAGCATCCTTACCCATGAATGGACGTTCTACATTTGGATTTAGGTTTCTAGTTACAAATCCTTGATAGTATAATAAATCATTAGTTACTGCTCTTGAATACTTTTCAAGCTCAAGAGGATCATTAACCATTATTACATTACCATATGCGAAATTGATATAGCATCTAGCATCTGTATTTTCACATTCAATAATAGATGCGATAGAATTCTTATCATATGATGTATATTCACCAATACGCTTAGTATTTACTAAGCCTACACCATAGATACGATATCTATTCTTAACTCTATTAAATATTTGAAGTGCTTGATCATAATATCTAGGCTCAACGATAAGCATAAATCTATTATTACCAAGTAATATTTCTACTGTATCTGCCCATTTAGGATCTGTGATTTCACAAAGCTCTGCAAGAATATGAACATTAATTTCATAATTATATACTCTCTTTAAGCCCTCTTGGATTTCATCTCTTATAGCGATTAATTGAGAATTATAATTAAGCTTATTTTGACCTAATCTTCTAATTTGAGCTGAGATAGTATTGATTTCATCCAATACTTCCTTAACCTTATCCTGGATAGTACCTAGTTCTCTATTCTTAGCATTCTTTACCTGCATTAATCTAGCTGCGATATCCTTTAATAATATCTTAGCCTCCTCAACCTGGTCACGATTAATTAAAGATAAATTAACATTTGAAAGCTCAGTATAGATCTTTTCATTAGCTATTCTTCTTAATTCATTAACTGCATCCTTAAATTGAGCTGCACGTCTAATGAATGTTTGCTCATCAGCCTCTAAACGCTGAATGTTAGTTTGTGTTTTAATAATTTGTCTTGAAACATATTCAGAAGCCTTAAATGTTTCATTATTTGAAAGCATATTATAAAGCTCTCTTGCTCTATCACCTAATGATATGATTTCATCATCAAGCTCATGAAGCTCCTTAGTCTTTCTTTCCTTTAATGCTTCTTCCTTTAGGATTTCCTTCTTGAAATCATTAATTTCATTCTTTGCTCTTTCAACATCGAATAAATGCATTAAATATTCTAGATACGCTTTATTCTCTTCAATCTTAAGGATTTCCTGATATACGAAATCTATTTCCTTTAAATCAGAAATCTTATTTTGAATAAGCTTTAATGTATTTTCAAGCTCCTTATATGCTCTAATTGATTCTTGGATTGCAGTAACATCAATTTCCTTTTCCTCCAAGATATTTTGATAAATAAAGTCCTTAACATCAGCGATAGGCTTAAATGCTAAAGCCTTTGGTATTAATCTATAGAAATCCTCATTGATTGAACCGAAGGCATTTCTAAAGCCTCTCTTTGCTTCCTTCTTTGTTAGGAAGAATTCAAATAATGGGTTGTGCTTTCTAAATTCTACTGTTCCATAAATTGATTTTTGATCAGATATGAACATTTGATCATTGATAGGCTCATTTGAGCGATAGAATAATGTTTTAACAGGAGTTAAATCACCGAATGCATCAATTACAGCACCAACAGTGAAGTTTTGACCTGTCTTTTCATCATGGAATTCAAGAGCTATATGACCTGATACATCACCATTTCTTAAATACTCTCTATCATCCATACCTAGCTTACATTTTACATAACCACGTAAATCTCTTTTACCCTTATCATTGGCAGCAAGGTTAAATGTTGTATCACCAGCAGTTAGTACGAATGTAATAGCATCCATAATAGTTGATTTACCTGAGGCATTAGGACCAGTAAGTAGAGTATTTCCATTAATGATAATTGTTTCGTTTGATAGATAATGCCAATTTATTAATCTTAGCTTAACAAGTTTTTTCATTTAAACTACTTCTCCTCCTCATGTGCTATTTTTTGAATAGTATTGAATACCTCTGTGATATCCTCACTCTTAATTGCCATTAGGATAGTAGGTAATATTACTATTTTGCAGCTTAGTGATGATACATCACCAGTAATTTCAATTAGGTTATATCTTCTTAATAATCTAATTGCTGCAATTAAATCTGTCTTATTTAATTTTCTTTTAATTTCAAGCATATCATATTTAGCATGAATATCTGAAATTGCACATACTATATTTTCATTTAATGAAGTATCCTTCATCTTTTCATGATATAAAAGTCTAAGTATTAATAATACTAATGACTCATCTCTTTTTAGCTTTAATGTATTTGCTGCTGTAGCACCTGAAAGCATTACGCTACCAGATTGCATATCAAGCTCTATTTCATATCCTAAAATTTTAAAGAATTCATCAAATACCTCTTTATAGCTCATAAGAAAGTAATAAGCTTCTTTATTATCCTTCTTATCCCTTGATAAGAATGTTGATGCAAGTAATTTATTTGCAGTATCTTTAAAATTTTGTTGCTGTGTTACAGTCATCTTTTCTAATGCGTCTAACATCTTAACTCTCCTTATAATACTTTCTTAATTTCGAAATTTCTAATCATATAATCCTTTGTCTTAACATATTCATCGAATATATTGATTAGATACTTATGCTCTGAGGCATAGATTATTGAATAGATTACCATTACTAATCTTTCTCTTGTTGCTTCATAGTTTAATACCTTAGATGCAAGGAAGCTTCCATCTGTAGTATTCTTAGCAATGAATGCTTTAATTTCATCCTCGTTATATAGATTCTTAAACTGAGTCATGAATTCATCATTCATCTCAAATCCATCAAGACTGAATTCATCTAGTAATTGGTTATAATTTCTAGAATATGAGCCTCTTGGCTGATATAGTGAATTAGTTCCATCAATAACCTTAATTACAGGTAGATTATATAAGCCATCAACTAATCTTAATGCCTTATCAATCTTACCCTCCTTATTGCTATCCTTAACATACTTTAGGATTGTATTAAGCTTACCTACTACGTTATCCTCTTCTGTTAATAGGAATTTAATCTTACCAATTGTTGAATTGATATAATTCTTATTCTTTAAATCAATCTCATTGATGAAATCCTCAATTGCATTAAATGCATCAATTACCTCATCAATTTGTCTAATAGCCTTATCTACAGCCTGCTCAGCAGTCTTAGTAAATGGTAAATAGTTTTTACTAATTGCATTTATGATAGATTCATTAGACTGCATCTCCTCTAATCTAGTGATTATTGATAATCTATATCTATCGATATTATCTGCAATCTTAAGCTTAGTATAGCTTGTATCATAAATATCATTCTTATAGGCTATTAATCTTTCCATAAGATTCTTGATATCTGTATTTTCTACAACTGATGTTATATATTCCTTCATTCTAGCATCTAGTCTTCTTAGTGCTCTAATTAATTGCTTAGTATTAGAGTATACTAATGAGAAGGTTAATGCATAATCAACATTATCCTTTTGTGATAACAATGAATTTATAGAGTAAATATATCCATGATATTCATTTGGATTTATATAATCAGCTGGTAATTCATCATCTGAATATTCAAATTGTGGATAGGCATTAATTAAAGCCTCACAGATGATAATCGCATCATCACTGAAGTTTAATATTTCAACGTAATCATTAGTTACATCTACGTATATCCAACCACATTCTTCCATTCTTCTTAATATGTAATTTGCTAAATCTCTTTTTGTATTAGGATTAGATTCTTCATCATCTTCATCTTCTGCATCGAATAAATAGTTCTTATTTGTTTCTAAGAAATATGTAAGATCATCTACTACTATTTTCTTGTCGATACCTAGGATTGTTCCTGTCTCGTAAACCTTGAAAACTTGTAAAATACTTGCCAAATAAACTCTCTTATTTTTAGAAGATAAAAGCGAAAAGAAGTTGTCTGGGACCATATCAAAAAAATCCATCTTTTAAGCTTCCTCCGACTATTCAAAATATTAATTATATTATAGCAAAAATAAAGCGTTTTTACAATTTTACAAGCCCGTTTTTTTAAATAAAAACCATAAATTAAAATTATGTAATGATATATTTTTATAAATATAATTTATAAATAAAAAAATGCACAATTAAGTGCATTAATTTACGAGATTTCTTTCTCTATTATATCAATCATTTGTTTTGGAGTAACAACATATGGTTTTTGTGGAAAATGCTTTGTGTTACCTGTAACAAGGTATGCATCCATACTATCCCTTGCAGACATTAGTATTTCATAAAATACAACATCATCTTCATCTATGAATACTTCATTTGTCTTTCTTCTATCCAAAAACAATGATTTTTCATTAATTGTTTTAAAAACATCTACTACATCTTCAGCATCAAAATTAAACTTACTTCTAGACAAAACATCGAAATATTCATCCAATATTTCGCCATTAAGTAATGGTACGATTACATCGAAGTTAACTAAATCAAGTATTTTACCAGGATAGGAATTTCTCTTTAGCATAGCAGAAACTAAAACATTTGTATCTATAACATCATAATACTTCATTTTTATTTTTCCTTTCTTTTCTGGCTAGCTTTATTTCCTCATTAATTTCTTCTAATGACATTTCGCTATTTCCGTTCTCTTCTGACTGATCTCTCATTCTTTCTATTGCGTTCATAGCCTTTAATGTATTATCAGATAATCTTACTTCAAATGGTAATCCACCTACCTGAAGAGATTTTTTTAAGAATAATCGTATTGCTGTAGACAAATCAATGCCTAGTTCATCAAATAACATTGTTGCTTGATTTTTTAATGAATCATCAATTCTAATTTGTATAAATGACATATGTATCACCTCGATTTTATGTTATAACAATATTATGACATTGTCAATACATATATATATATATTTTAAACAAAATAAAAATGCACAATTAAGTGCATTCTTATACATTAAATTTGAATAATAATATGTCTCCATCCTTAACCTTGTAATCCTTACCCTCTTGTCTTACAAGACCAGCTTCTTTAGCTTTAAGCATAGAGCCACATTTCATTATATCATCATATGATACTGTTTCTGCTCTAATAAAGCCACGCTCGAAGTCTGAATGGATTATACCAGCACATTCAGGTGCTAGCATTCCTTTTTTAAATGTCCATGCTCTACATTCATCAGGTCCAGTTGTAAAATATGTTGCATAGCCTAATAAATCATATGTTTCTCTAACTAGGATATTTAAGCCTGGCTCAGATACACCATAGTCAGCTAAAAACATTTCCTTTTCCTCATCATCAAGCTCTGATAGCTGTGCTTCTATATCAGCTGATATAGAAATGCATTTTGCATTTGTCTTATCAGCATAATCCTTTAACTTCTTATAATTAGGATCATTTGAAGCGTCTGCAATATATTCCTCACTTACATTAGCAATATACATAAAAGGCTTATATGTTAATAATTGGTAATTATTTACATATTTTAATTCCTGATCAGAGAAATCTAAGCTTCTTACTGGCTTCTCCTCTAATAGATGAGCCTCTAATCTTTTTAATAACTCATACTCCTGTGGAGCATCATCAATCTTTGATTGTGCCTTCTTTTCAATCTTAGGTATTCTCTTTTGTACCTGCTCTAAATCAGATAATATTAATTCCAGATTTATAATTTGTGCATCTCTTACTGGATCAACATTACCCTCAACGTGAGTAACATTAGCATCCTCGAAGCATCTTACAACCTCTAGGATTGCATCACAGTTTCTAATATTACCTAGGAATTGGTTTCCTAAGCCTTCTCCCTTTGACGCACCCTTAACTAATCCAGCGATATCTGTAAATTCACATACTGCTGGTGTAGTCTTTTTAGGATTATACATAGCTGCAAGCTTATATAATCTATCATCAGGTACATTTACCATACCAACATTTGGCTCTATTGTTGCAAATGGATAATTTGCTGCTAGAGCTCCCGCCTTTGTTATTGCATTAAATAAAGTTGATTTACCAACATTAGGTAATCCAACTATTCCCGCTGTTAAAGCCATTTTCTACTACCTCTATTACCTCAAATATAAATTCTTATATGCATCGATTGATGCCTGAATAACTCTCTTTGCTTCTTCAACACCACAGATTTCTGTTACTACTGTAGGCTTATGCTCAAGCTGCTTGTAAACTTGAAAGAAATGCTTAATTTCCTCAAATTTATGCTCTGGTAGATCAGATATATCCTCATAGCAGTTCATCTGAGGGTCATTGATACATACTGCAATAACCTTTTCATCTACCTCATCATTATCGATCATTTTTAAAACACCAATAGCCTTAGCTCTTACTAATACTAGTGGATCAAATGTTTCATCGCATAAAACTAAAACATCTAGTGGGTCCTTATCCTGAGAGTATGTTCTAGGTATGAAACCATAATTAGCTGGATAGTGAGTTGAAGTATATAATATTCTATCAAGAATAATCATACCTGTTTCCTTATCAAGCTCATATTTCTTTTTACTTCCCTTTGGTATCTCAATACATGCAACAAATTCATCCTTTGTGATTCTATCATCATCTATATCATGCCAGATATTCATAACTTATTTCTCCTCGTATTCATAAAATTGAGGAATGAATGACTCATTCCTCAGTAAATATTACTTTATTAGGTTAACTATTTCAAGTACTTCCTTTGATAATAATTCAAGTTTATCATCAGCATCCTTTTGAGTTTTACCCTTAACACCATAATAAACCTTTAGCTTTGGCTCAGTTCCACTAGGACGAAGAACGAACCACATGTTATCATTTAGATAATATTTGATAACATTTGATGAAGGTAAATTGATCTTAGTCTTCTTATCAGTAGCCATATCAGTCTTGATACCAAGCTTTACATCATCCTTAACTAAAATCTTGAAATCCTTTAATGCAATATCAGTAGTTCTGAAATATTCCATTATTCTCTTAATCTTAGCCTGTCCTTCAAGTCCAGATAGATTAATATTAGTAATACCTTCCTTATAGTAGCCATATTCCTTATAAATTGCATTTAAAGCATCTACAAGGTCCATACCCTTTTCAAAGTAGTAAGCCGCTGTTTCACAAAGCATTAGGATTGCTTGAATTGAATCCTTATCTCTTACACAGTCAGATACTAGGCATCCATATGATTCCTCAAATCCAAACACATATGTACCTCTACCAGTTTCTTCCATTTCTCTAGCCTTTTCACCGATGAACTTAAAGCCTGTTAATGTAATTTCAGTCTTTAAGCCATACTTTTCAGCTATAGCAATAGGAAGTGTAGATGATACATTTGTAGTAAACATATATCCATCCTTAGGTAATGTTCCTAATTCTTTTCTTGTCTTACAAATATAATCAAATACTAAAGCTGCTGTTTGGTTACCAGTAAATAAGATATATTCTCCATTATGCTCTACTGCTATACCTAATCTATCAGCATCTGGGTCAGTAGCAAGTACGATTGGAGCACCTAAAGCCTTAGCTAAGGCAATTGCTTCATCATATGCTTCCTTATTCTCTGGGTTAGATGTTTTAACACCTGAGAAATTAGGGTCACAAGTCATTTGGCAAGGTAGTGGTACTACATCATATCCAACAGATTGTAATACCTGTGGTGCGAATACCTGTCCTGTACCATGAAGTGGTGTATAAACAAGCTTGAAGTCCTTCTTTAGATTTGGACGAAGGATAATCTTCTTTACATCATTAATGTATTTTTCATCTACATCCTTACCAATGTAGTAAATTAATTCATGATGCTTTGAATGGTCAATTGTGAAATAATCTGAAATTTGATTTATCTCCTCAATTACCTTATCTGCTGCTGCAGGAACTAGCTGACAGCCTGTTTCATCATAAATCTTATATCCATTGTATTCCTTTGGATTATGACTTGCTGTAATCATAATACCACCGATACACTTAAAGTTTCTTACTGCATAAGATAGCTCTGGAGTTGGTCTTAAAGATTCGAATAAGAAAACTCTAAAGCCTAATGTAGTTAAAACCTCAGCAGATGCACGAGCAAATTCAACTGATTGATGACGGTTATCATGGCTAATTGCAACACCACGAGCACCAGCAAATTCATCCTGCTTTAATAAATATCTACCAAAGCCTAATGTAGCCTTCATAACAACATAAATATTCATTCTATTAGTACCAGCACCTAAAATACCACGTAAGCCACCAGTACCAAATTCTAAGTCATTAGTAAAAGCTTCCTTTAGCTGATTATCATCCATTGCATCAAGCTCAGCTTTTAATTTTGGATCAAGATTTTTATTACTTTTCCATAGTTTTACTTTTTCTAAATATTCCATATAATTATCGCTCCTTCTTTAAGAAATATTATATTATAAATATAATGCTTATTCAAGATAGAAATAGGCACCTAGCCTATTCTAGAACTAATTTACGTGTATTTATTATACCAAGTACACCTCTTAGAATTGATTCAAGTATTGCAATACCTATTAATGATGTTATAACAATACTTAAAACGAATATAACTGTATTTGTTTTATTAGGATTACTAAAGGCTAGAATCAAGTTAACTACAGTTGCATATGTAGATATTAATACAGAAATAATTGATAAGCTATTTAGCGCAATAGAAACTGGCTCTTTTTTAACATTAATTCTAGAATAATAATAGCCAAGCACACTAAATACAATTCTAGCGATTAATATTAATACGATTGTTACAGTAAACATAGTAAAGCCGCTATTATTTACCTCTAATATTCTTTGAAATGCATTCCAAATCAATAATGATGATCCTAATACAACAATCGCATTAACAATAATTAATATGTATTGATGAAAATATCTTTTCTCCTTAGGCTTTTTAGATATAAAAATCAACCAAATAGAATCTGCAATTCTTATAAACGAAAGGATTAAGAATATATATCCAATATACATATAATAAACATCAAAGCCAGATCCAATTATGTAATAAATACCCATAAATAGCGTAAATATAATTCCAATAAAATAAGCTAAATTTTTTTTAAATAAATTATATAAAAATACCTTTATTCTTTCCTTCTTACCATAGAATCTTCCATCAAATGCCAAGTTTAATAAAATGATTAAAAAATGAATCATAACTAGCACTAATAAAATGATAACAGCTAAATATATTAAAAATAATATAAATTGTGTAAGTGAGTCTATGCTGAGAATTATAACAAACACAAGTATTAATACTGTATTACAGAATGCACAAAATACACATGGTATTTTATAAAAGTTCTTTTTATCCTTCGAATTAAATTTAATTAAATATGCCAAATATATTCCTGTAAAAACAATTAATAAAAATGGTGATATAAGATTCTTTATATCAAATTCAATCGAGAAGCCATCTACCATTCTCAAGGAATAAACTAATAATCCTATTGAAAAATGAAAAAATATCGTAATAACAAAACTAACTGTTACTATAATTGTCGATATAAAATCAATTCGATGGCTAAAGGCTATTTGTTTCTTCTTACAATAATACTTATATCCAAATAGTAATAATTCATATCCTAAAAATAATCCCACTGATATAAACATTATTCTATCATAGAAAGATTTAATAGTCGTGATAGTAAAAATCAAATAGGCTATAAAGAATAACCAATATATTAAGTTTTCATTAATAATATTTCTTCTATTCTTCATAATAAAAACCTCGAAAAAATTATATCACTTTTAAATATAATTATCTACATTACAAAAAGAAAAGGACTAGTGTACTAGTCCTCATAATACTATACTACTAAGTCTCCTTCTTTGTATAGATTAAATCTTCTAAATAATATATCTAAGCCGAATACGATAATTGCAGGTGCAATTATTTGTAATCCAAAGATACCAACCCATGTTTGCCACTTATCAGCACCCATAGATGAAATAGTACCGATTTGACCAACTAAGCCTGCTGTACCCATACCAGCTGATGAGCCCATACAAACAAGCTTTAACCAGCAAGTTGAAATTGGGCCTAATACTGCAGATGCAATAATAGTTGGAAGCCAAACCATAGGCTTTCTTAAAATGTTTTTAAATTGAAGCATTGAAGTACCAATACCGATTGAAATAACCATACCGATATTGTTATCCTTTCTTGATTGAACAGCAAATCCTACCATTTGGCAGCAGCAACCAACAATTGCAGCACCTGATGCGATTTGAATACCGTTAATCATATTTGGATCAGTAACACCATTTAATGTAAATACCATAGCACCTATTGCAGCACTCGAAATTGGAGCAGTTAATGCCATACCCATTAATACTGCTATAACAACACCCATAATGAATGGAACAGCATTTGTTGAAACAGCAATTAAATATTGAACACCATATGTAACATAGATTGCTGGGAATCTAACTAATAAACCAACAATTAATGCAAGTGATACACCAAGTAATGGAACTATTAATATATCAACTGGAGTTTTCTTTCTTAAAATATATTTCATTGCTAATGCAACAACAATAACAACTATAAATATTGTAAGTGGATCACCAATTTGGAATGCACCTGTACTTACTACTCCTGCAGTAACGAACTTTGTTGATAATGAGAAATATGCAGCAAGCTCACCAACAGCAGCTAATACTATAGTTTGTAAAGGGTTAAATTTAAGTGATAGTGCGATACCTACACCAATTCCTGCACCAGTTAAATACTGTAGTGCTGTTGAACCATTCACTAATGTAGTATACATGAAATTACAAAAAGCATTTGCTTCTTCTCCATTAGGGAAGAATTTTCCAATTGTATTAATTATTGTACCGATGATTAATGTAGCAAATAATCCAATTGCCATACCATTTAATGTAGTAATGAGGAACTCTAAAACCTTTTTACCTATAGTTTTATCATTATTTTCAGGCTTTGGAGTTTGATCAACTACAACACTTGGTATATCAGCCTTTTCTCTAGTATCAACATATACAACATTTTCTTTTTCAAGAACAACGTTAGTATCAGTAGTATTTTCTACTACTTCCTCT
>JAEELU010000153.1 GCA_016282815.1 Acholeplasmatales bacterium | reverse complement strand
GCTTTAGGTGTATTCATCCTATGGTTCGGTTGGTATGGATTCAACCCAGCTGCTTGTACAACATGGGATGGCTATGAAGGTATGGGTCAGGTATTCATGACTACTACTATCGCAGCTGCACTTGCTACTGTAACTGTAATGATGATTACTTGGATTAGAAACGGTAAGCCAGATGTTTCTATGACATTAAATGGTTCATTAGCTGGTTTAGTTGCTATTACAGCTGGTTGTTCAAGAGTTGATTTAATTGGTTCTGTTGTAATTGGTATTGTCGCTGGTGCTATCTTAGTATTTGGTGTTGAATTCTTCGATAAGGTATGCCATATTGATGACCCAGTTGGTGCTTGTTCTGTTCACTTCTTAAATGGTGTTTGGGGAACAATCGCTTGTGGTTTATTCTCAACAACTACAGGTCTATTCTATGGTCATGGCTTTGCACAATTAGGTGTTCAGGTATTAGGTGTAGTTGCCGTATGTGCTTGGACAGCTGCATGGGCATTCGGAATCTTCGGTGTAATGAAGCTTATCAAGAGAAAGGATGGTGTAACACCATTCCTAAGAGCTACTCCTGATGAGGAAATCAGAGGTCTTGATATTTCAGAGCATGGTTTAATTTCTGCATATCCTGATTTCGTAAGCCAGGTAGAATCAATTGACTATAGCGGTGCTATCGTTGTAACAGGTGATACTCCTGTCAGTGAAGCAGTAACTGTAACTCACTTAAATGAAGAGGATACAGTTGTAGAAAAGCCTAAGGATGCAGTTGGTAAATTTACTAAGGTTGAAATTATCTGTAGAGAGCGTATGCTTGATGCATTAAAGGATGCAATGCTTGATTTAGGAATTAATGGTATGACAGTAAGCCACGTTATGGGTTGCGGTCAGCAAAAGGGTAAGCCTGAGTACTACCGTGGTGTTCAGGTTGAGGCAACACTTCTTCCTAAGATTCAGGTGGATATGGTTATTTCTAAGGTACCAGTAAGAGATGTAATCGAGGCAGCTAAGAAAACATTATATACAGGTCATATCGGCGATGGTAAGATCTTCGTATACGATGTATTAAATGTTGTTAAGGTTAGAACTGGTGAAGAAGGCTATGCCGCTTTACAGGATGAAGAATAATAATTTATAAATAAAATAATTAATGTGCCCAGCGTTGGGCACATTAACTTGTTTGAAAGGATTTATTTATGTGTGCGATAATAGGATATTTAAGTTTAAAAAACTACGATAAATTCCTAGCTGGCTTCGAGAAAATAACCTCAAGAGGTCCAGATATGGAAAGATTTATGGAATTTAAGAATGCTAGATTAGGCTTTAAGCGTCTAGCAATTATGGGTATTACCGAGGAGGGTATGCAGCCATTCGACTACAAGAACTATCATATAGTTTGTAATGGTGAGGTTTATGGCTTTAGAAAGCTCAAACAGGACTTAGAATCAAAGGGCTATAAATTCAAATCTGATTCAGATTGTGAAATACTTCTTCCTCTTTATGAATTATATAAGGAGGATATGTTTAAGATGCTTGATGCTGAATATGCATTAATCATCTATGATGAGAATACACAAGATTTTATAGCAGCTAGAGACCCAATCGGTATTAGACCACTTTATTATGGATATGATGAGGATAACAAGATTATTTTTGCTTCAGAGCCTAAATGCTTAACAGCTATAGCAAAGAAAATCTATCCGTTCCCACCAGGACATTATTATAAGGATGGTAAATTCATTTGCTATAACGATATCACAAAAACTGATAAATATGTTAGTGCTGATATCGATACTCTAACAAAGCCTATCCATGATAAGCTAATAGCTGGTGTAGATAAAAGATTAGACTCTGATGTTAAGGTTGGCTTTCTTCTTTCTGGTGGATTAGATTCATCACTTGTTTGTGCTATTGCAGCTAAAAAGCTAAATAAGAAAATAGATACCTTCGCTATAGGTATGAATACTGACGCGATAGATTTAAAATACGCTAAGCAGGTTAGTGATTTCATTGGTTCTAGCCATCATGAAATAATCATAACTAAGGATGATGTATTAAACGCCTTAGATAAGGTTATTGAAATACTAGGAACATATGATATCACAACAATAAGAGCTTCTATCGGTATGTATCTACTATGTAAAGCTATCCATGAAACTACAGATATTAGAGTCCTACTTACTGGTGAAATATCTGATGAGCTATTTGGTTATAAATATACTGATTTCGCTCCAAGTGCATTAGAATTCCAAAACGAATCAGTTAAAAGAGTTAAGGAATTACATATGTATGATGTATTAAGAGCTGATAGATGTATTTCATCAAACTCATTAGAGGCTAGAGTTCCATTCGGTGATCTAGACTTTGTTAAATATGTTATGAGTATTGACCCTGAATTAAAAATGAATAAATATAATATGGGTAAATACTTACTAAGATATGCATTTAAAAACGATAATATCCTACCTGAAAATATACTATTCCGTGAGAAGGCAGCATTTAGTGATGCCGTTGGTCACTCAATGGTTGATTATTTAAAGGAATACGCTAATAGCTTCTATACTGATGCAAAATACGAAGAATTAAGAAATAAATATACTCATTCAAAGCCTTTCACAAAGGAATCATTATTATATAGAGAAATATTTGAAAAATATTATCCAAACAATAGTGAAATGGTAGTTGATTTCTGGATGCCTAATAAAAATTGGGAAAACTGTAATGTTAACGATCCATCCGCAAGAGTATTAAAAAATTATGGAAATAGTGGGCGATAATTATGTTTAATTCAATTCACGAGGAATGTGGAGTATTTGGTATATTTGAAAATAATACATCTAATGTAGCATCAAAAGCCTACCTTGGTCTATATGCATTACAGCATAGAGGACAGGAGGCCTGTGGTATTACAGTATGTGATAAGGGTGTATTTCAATCACATAAGGGCTTAGGCCTTGTAGGTGATGTATTTGACCATAATGCTCTAAATAGCCTAGGAACAGGTAATATGGCAATAGGCCATGTTAGATATTCTACTACTGGTGGTAATAATATGAATAATATCCAACCACTAGTAATTAGACATATGAAGGGTAATCTTGCCATCGCACATAATGGTAACTTAACTAACGCAGCTGAATTACGTAACAAATTTGAGCTTAAGGGCGCTATATTTCATGGTACATCTGATACAGAAGATATCGCATATTCAATAGTAAGCGAAAGATTAAATACAGGCTCTATCGAGGAAGCTGTTAAATGTGCTATGAAATCAATTAAGGGCGCTTATTCTTGTGTAGCTATGTCTGCAACAAAGCTTGTTGCCTTCCGTGATCCTAACGGCTTTAGACCATTATGCTTAGGTATCACTGAAACAGGTGGCTATGTAGTAGCTAGTGAAACATGTGCAATTGATTCAATTGGTGCTACATTTGTTAGAGATATAAAGCCAGGTGAAATCCTAACAATATCATCAGATGGATTATCATCAGATTTTATTGAAACAAACCCAACTAGCCTATGTGTATTTGAATTTATCTACTTCGCTAGATGTGATTCAACAATAGAGGGCTACTCAGTTCATAAGGCAAGATTAAATGCTGGTAAGCTTCTAGCTAAAAAATCAAAGGTTAATGCTGATATTGTTATAGGCGTACCTGATTCAGGAATTGACGCGGCTATAGGCTACTCTAATGAAAGTGGTATTCCATATGGAATCGGCTTCGTTAAGAATAAATACATTGGTCGTAGCTTCATTAAGCCTACACAAGAGGAAAGAGAATCCACAGTTAAGATTAAATTAAATGTAATAAAGGAAACTATTAAAGATAAAAGAGTCATCCTTATTGATGACTCCATAGTTCGTGGTACTACTAGTGCTAGAATTATTAAGCTATTAAAGGATAGTGGAGCTAAGGAGGTACACCTAAAGATTTCTTCTCCTCCATTTAAGCATCCTTGCTACTTCGGTACAGATATCGATTCAGAGGAAAACCTAATCGCTTGTAAATATAAAACAAACGAAGAAATTGCCAAGGTAATAGGCGCTGATTCTCTTGATTATTTATCACTTGATGATGCCCAGCATCTAGTAGAAAACGCAAAATGTGGATTCTGCGATGGATGCTTCTCAGGTAAATATCCTGTAGATGTATCTGGCTGCGCTAAAAAGGATAAATTCGAAAAAAAACTATATAACTAAAACCAAAAAGGAGGTTCAACATTGAACCTCTTTTAATTTGTGCTAGAAATTAACATATTATATAAATCACTAGCATATTTACTACTTCTTATTTTTTCTAATGATCTATTTAATATTTGTCTTGTTCTTTCCTTTGAGATGTTAAGCTTTTGACTTATTTCCTCATAGGTAGATGGCTTTAATCCATCAAGACCAAAATAGCTTCTAACAATGATGTTTTCTCTACCATCTAAAACATCATTTAATGATGCCTCTAGTGTGGCAGATTGCTTTTTAGCCATTGTGTATTTAAGCGGAGTTAAAGACTCATTATCAGGAATCATATCCTGAAATGTAGTGTCATTATCCTTATTTAATTCCTTATCTAAGGATTCTACACTATACATATATCCTAATAAATCTATAACATCCTCTTCACTTAGGTTAGCCTTTTTAGCTATTTCTTTAGCTGTAGGCTTTCTAGAAAGCTCCATTGATAGCTCATTAGTGATCTTTTTAATTTTCTTAACCTGCTTGCTGACATGATCAGGTAGTCTTACAGCTCTACCCTCATCAGCTATAGTTCTTGCCATGCTTTGCTTAATCCAAAGTGAAGCATATGTAGAGAACTTAGTTCCCTTGTCTGCTGAGAATTTATTTGCAGCTGTGACTAAAGACATCATACCAGACTGGTATAAATCATCATAATCTACACCCTGGTTAAGATATGAGGACGCGATGAAAGAAACAAGCTTTGCATTTGATACAACTAGCTTGTCGCGTGCCATAGTGCCATCTTTAATTTTAGCCATAAGATAGTCATATTCACTATCCTGACAGCCTTTGATTAGGCGCTCTGCCTCCTGTCCATCCTTGATGATTCTGGCAAGAGCATATTCTTCTTCTTGAGTTAATAAATCATTGTTTGTTGTTTTCATTGTTCTATTCTCCTTCTATATAAAAGATGCATTTATGGTTTGTATTCCATAAAAGACAAAGAAAAATGATTGCCACCAATCATCAATTAAATTTAATATAATTGAATATACTTAATAATAACATCGTACCGGACTTTCATCCTACTAAATGTATATAAGGTGTTTATTTACATATAGTGACGATGGAGCTGAGCATAAGATAGCGACTCCTATACTTTCCACCGTAGTACTTACGTACACAAGCACTAACGGGACTGATACCCGCACTTTCACCAAGCATTCAGCTAATTTTAGTATTCTTTTTGTCATGCTACCCGATATTATTCAAAAAGAATTACTGCACTTTGGCTACTCGGACCTAAACTTCTCTTATACACTGGTTACCCAGCTTCAATGCAAATCTACTTGTTGGCTTCCCTAGGTTTACTACAGTCGCCAGCTAAAGCCTAACTAGGGTTATTCTCCACAGGAGCGTCTATTATGTAGACGAGAAGAATGGTTGCTTAACATAATATATACACCGCACAGCGTGGCAACGTAACTCCTATTTTAGGATTCAGGATGTAGTCTTTAGATATAAACCACATCTCATACCACAATATAAAGTATCCCATATACTGTGTTACTACGATTTTATAGCCTCATCACGCCTCCAGGCACGCTGCAAAACGTCATTCACCTGGTTGATACGATATCATTATTAAATATATTCAATTTTTGACGTCAACTCTTGCTGACAACAATATTATAGTGTGAAAAAAATAGATAAACAATTTGCATATTTAATTAATATTTGTGTATATATTTATACGACTTTAAGCCATTTTTTATTGCTTTTGTTAATTTTTTTGTGACATATTTATACACAAATGGTATTTTTTGGCCAAAAAAGTTTAAAAAAGTTTTGGATTTTACCAAAACTATCAACGAAAAATAAAAGACATGTAGATTTTTATTTTTCTACATGTCTTTTATTATACATATTTACTGCATCACTATATTCCTTATTTATTTCTTCTCTTAATCTGCTTCCCATTATATATGCATCATGGCCAAATGCCAGGAAATACGATTTTAATTGGAAGAATGAACAAGAGAATTTATATTCATTACCATTTACTTCTATCGGAATAGGTCTATTAACATATCTTTTTTCGAATGTTTCCTTTCCTCTTTCTGTTAGTCTAATGGTAGTATTATATGGTTTGCTATAAGGAAATTGAATTCCATTCTTTATATTTTCCTCTAATAAATCTATATCCTTCTTTTCAAACTCAAACTTATCCCTCTTAATAATTATATCCTTTATATTAGCTAAATTATATGAACGTACAGTAGTACCTTCAGTCATACCTAGTAAATAGCTATATACCTCTTCCTTTGATGTACCTAGCTTATATGGTCTAAAGGATATCTTTTGATCATTAACCTTAAACTGAAGATAATTATTATTTGCTATAGCCTCATTTATTTTATCAGCTCTATCCTTATATATTATTTCCTCTCTTTTATATTGAGGATATGATAAATACTCCATTATCATATTTCTGAAGTATGCCGATGCGGAAACATACACAAGCTTTTCTTCTATATATTCGAATGAGGTACTATTATCATCATTTAATATAAATGTTAAGCTTTTATTAAAATAATTATTCTTTGAATCTGCTATATCATTTTGTAGCTTTAGTGCTATTTCCTTAGAAAGGCTCTCATCATTAACTACTTCATTTATATTATTTATTGTTCTATCAATATTATCCTCATACATCCTATAGAAGTTTTTAAATAATAAATTAATGAATTTATTCTTGTTAATTGTCTTATCAGATTTAGATATTTTGAATAATCTAATATCCTCTAATATCTTATTATAGCTTGATTCAGTTAAATTAACCTTAATCTTCATAGAACTACCTCACTATTTCTAATTTAGCACAAAACACTTAAAAATAAAATAAAAGAGTGTAAATGGATTCTGTTTGATTAAAAAGGACACATAAAACAAAAAACACATTAATTATTGTAAACCAATGTGTCTTTTGTTTATATAAGTATTGAAGGGGGAAAAGAAAAATGTTAAAAATTGCCTTATTTAATATTTTATAAATCCATAGATTTTTCTTTAGAGATTATATTATTGTCATAATTAATATTTTCTTCAATAACATTCTCTTCTACATCCTGTTCCTTTAAGAAAGGCTTACGACTAATATGTGATGGTTCTTCTCGTAAATAATTCTCCATATCCTTTTTAACAGTATCTGGATTATGATCCATATCATTAATTGTTTTAATTACTGATGATACAAGCATTAATCTACCTTTTGATGTTTCATCTAATTTACTAAATGATATTCCACTTTTTGTTTTATAATCAAAATAATCCTCTGCTTTTTCCTTTAATAATTCCTTATTTAGATAATTTTCAGATTCAGGATTATTAAATTCACTAAAGGCTTGAATAAATGCTCTATATTCAGGTGATGTCCTATTGAATGCTCTTTCAAAGAATCCACCTCTATTAGCATTTTTAATATCATCAAAATTAAATGGTATTCCATCATAATTTTCTGAAAAATTTTTTTGGAAAACATGTAAATATGCTGTTTCATGGGCATTATTTATTTTCATTATTTCTTCTATTTCTTCTGGCTGTCTTTCTCTAACACAAATATCTCCATTATCTTTAAGATTCTTAATACCATCCTCAAGATTTATTTCAACATCTATATTCTTTTTAGAATCATGCATTAGGGCTTGATACTTTACTGCAAGGCCTGGCTCAAGTCGATAACCATAATCAGTTATAGTTTTAAAAGTGTTTTTGATTTTTTCAACAGCTGAAGGATCTAGTGCTTCTGAAAAGCTTTTTCTATATGGTGTATTCTTTTTCATATAATTAGGATTAGCATTAACTATTATTGCAGCCTGCTCCTTTGTAAGCTTTGGAAATATAAAAGCACCAGCATCCATGTCTGCTTTAGCAACAATCATTGGATATGCTAAAGATTCAACTATCTTTACCATACCTGAAGATGCAGCCTTAAATTCAGGATTAAGCTTCATATTGCTTTGACCATCCATTGATGCAGCAAAAACAAACGCATCATCGCACAGTTCCTGGTTATTATAATAGAATTCAACAAGCTTTTGTTTATCATCAATGATATCAAGAAGTCTTTTTGGATTGAACTCTAATACTTTTTTAAATCTTTGATAAAAAAGCTTTTCTGGATTTTTGCGGAATTCATCTAAATATTTTTTATTATAATCCTTAGCTATATCAGTATTTTCAGTTTTTAATCCAAACCAAACAGTTCTAGGTAAATAATTCCTTGCTTGAGGAATTGGATTATTCTTAGTATATTCTGAATATATCTCTCTTTGCTTTTTAAGACGTTCATTTAAGGAAGTAATAGTCCTATAATACTTAACTGATTTTTCGTCATCTAAAATAGTATTTAAATCCTTATTATATTCTATTTTAAATTCATCAGGTAAATAAGTATTTAATTCATCAACAAGGGCTTTATGCTTATTTATGATATCATTCTTTTCCGCTGTAGTTAATTTTATGGTATTTTTTGGCATATTAAACACCTCCTTATATTCTTTAAAAACGATAATTTTACATTATAGTACTTATATTCTACAATACTCGATGCCACAAACTTGCCACAAATAAATATACTTAAAAAATTTCTTTTATTTTGTTATTTAGATTTTTTTATATATGTTGCACATTTGTTGCAGGCTATATTGTAAAATATGTATAACAATATGAAAGTGAGGAATTTAATATGCAAGATAATCGTGATAAATTAATGTATGAATGTAGTATTGAGGGCTTCATCAATGACTTTAAAGTTGCCGAATTTGGAAACCCAATAGATACAATCAATAATGCTTTAGCTTATATTCTAAAATATAATATGCACCTAGATTATACTAAATGCGATATAAAGGAATTAATCTTTACAGCTAAAAACGAAGTAGCTAAAACTATAGCGAAACGCCAGATTTATAATAATTCTAAAAATTTATTCAATATGCAAGCAGGTAAGGATAATGAAGAGGTTGAAAAATTCTTAACAAATCCTGTAAAATACATTGGTGAAAAATTCAAGGATGCTGATTATGTTGATATGATTCATTATGAGAATCCAAATTTTAATCCTGAAGAAAAAAAGCGCTATGATGAAGATGTTTGGACCAGTGCTAGACATATTAGTCAAATGGTTGAATTCGATAATTTAGAAGCACAATATAAGGAATATGAAAAACATATTGAAAAGAATCAGGCTTTCACTTCTTTATTATGTGCAAAATTAGCAGTTAATGATAGTACTATTTCTGCATCATTTAATAAGCAAAAAGCAGGCTTCTTTGAAAAGCTATTTAATACTACTTCTGAAGAATATGAAAACTTTAAGGCAGCTTATAATAATTATAATAATGAAAACCATTCCTTATATGGAGATGATACAGCACTTAAGGATGCTGCAATGGGATATTTAAGACATAAATTCCCTAATTTAAAGGGGGATAATCTTCCAACCGAGGAACAAATCAAAAGTCTTGGTGGTGCTGGTAAGGAAAGAGCTTCCTTCTGCTTAGCAGTTGTAAATACATATAATGAGAATCATAAGCTTCAGGAACACGCAAATAAAATGCTTGAAGAAATTGAGCCATATGCTAAATTCAAAAGAGCTTATGAAAACTACCTTGATGAAAAAAATCCACTATATGGTAATGAAAAGGTATTAGCTGATACAGCAATGGAATATATTAATTTTAAATTCCCTGAGCTTGATAAGGATGAAATACCAAATGAAGAGCTACTTGATAAATTTAATCCTTATGTTAAAGAGAAGGTTGCTACATGCTTAAAAATTGTAAATACATATGAAGATCTTCCAGAACAGGTTTTACCTAAAAATCCTAATGAAAAAATAGAATTACGTTTAAATATTGTAAATATATATGGAGATAATGCTATCGAGCAGTCTGAATCAAATCATCTTTTCAATTATTTGAATAACCTTGAAAAGGATGTTGATTTAGATTCTAGCATTATATCTAATGACAATAATATTTTAGATGATAGTATCGAGGAAGAGCTTAATAATTCTAAATAGCTAATTCTTCTATTTAAAACTAGCCTAACGCAATGATGTGTTAGGCTTTTATTAATAAAAAATTAATTAATATTTAGGGGGTATTAGTTGCACATTTGTTGCAGCCTAAATGTTATAATTAATTAGAAAATTAAAATAAGGGGGAATAATTATGCCATTATTTTATGAAAATATCTCAAAAGAAAATTTTGATAAGCTATTTGATTCATGTAAAACACTAAATGAAAAATTTGAATTCATGAATAATTATTTACTTTCTTATGGAATTGATGAAGTAGATGAAAGAGAGAATACAAATGTTGTTAATCTTTTAAATAATCCTGCTGAAGATCTTATACATCATGCTAGAGAAAAATTCTTAGCTTCTGCACTTATTGAAAGAGAAAAATATAATGAAGCTAATATAAATCAATTACCAAATGAAATTGTTAATCCAGATGAACCAGCTGATTCTGATCCACAAAAGGCGATGCAGCAATTCATTATGAATCCTGCATCATATTTGGGTCAATACGCTAAATTTAGATTAAAGGAATTTGAAAAAGATGGTGAATCTAAATTCAAAAATAAGGAAGAATATCAAAGATATCTAAATAATCTAAAATATGTATCTAGACAATTCATGTCAATCAATAAAATATTTGATAGAAATGAAAAAGACCGTCATGTAAAGGATGTATTAGAGAATTCACAAAAGGCTTGTAATATGAGTTCTGAAGCAACATGTAATGATATCATTAGACGTAATAAGGGTGGTTTCTTTGAGAATATGTTTAATACTACTTCTAAGGAATATAAAGCCCTTGTTAAAGCATATAAAGAATTCAATGATGAGGATAGCCCTAATTATGGTAATGATGCAGAGCTTGAAAAGGCTACAAGAGCTTATGTTAAGCATAAAATCCCAGGATTTGGCCTTCCAAACAGTATGCTAACGAAGGAAGATATTGAACGCTTTAGTGGTACATCAAAGGATAGATTAGAATTCTGTGCAGGTGTATTAGAAGCTATTAATCAACGCTTCCAAAGAAATTTAATGACTACTTCTATTGAAGGTGCAATAGAAAATAACAATAATAATAAAATACAGGAAGAATTCCAAAATGATCTAAATAAAGATATTCAAAAAGATGAAATAAATAACAATAATGAAATTGTTGATATCAATGAAATAAAACTTGATAATGAGGCTCAAAATTCAAATAATTAATTCTTTTAATTAAATTTAGAAAGGATGGTATATTATGACTAAACAGGAAATTAAAGAATTTTATAATTGTAGTACCCAAGATTTCACGAAACGATTTAGAGCGAAAAACTATAAAGATTTAAATGTAGCTTTAAGAGATTCGATGAAATATATAGCTAGATATAATCTAGATCCTAGACACACTAAATGTGATATTACTGAATTATTATTCGCAACAAAGCATGAAATGCTAGAGCTTGCTGCTAAAAATAATATAGAAATCACTGATGATGATAAAATGGTTAAGGCTTTTATTGCTAATCCTGTTGAAACAACAGCATATTATTTTGAGACAGAGCCTTCTATCTTTGATGAAATTGAAGATTATCCTCAAAGTGATGAGCATTATATTTCTTTCTTAAGACGTAATGCCCTATCTATGTCTGATGGTCTTCATCATCCACCATATGCTGGTAATTACCGTAAACTAGAAGAAAAGCGTATTAATGCTCTTTCTGTTCAGATTTCCATAGAAGCACAGCTATTTGATAGTGATACTCCTATTAAGAGTGAATTAAAAAAACAAAAGGCAGGCTTCTTTGAAAGAATGCTAGGTAGAACATCGAAGCAATATAAGGCATTTAGAAATATGTTTAAAAAACATTTTAGAAATCCAGACTCTCCTCTTTTTGGTGATGTTCATACATTAAAGGATGTAGCTATGGCATATATTAAGCATAAATTCCCAAATCTAGAGGAAGGAAAGCTTCCAACTGAAGCACAAATTAATGCCTTATCTGGTAAGGGTAAAGCTAGAGCTAGCTTCTGCGTAAAGGTTATTAATGCTGTAAATGAAAAAGAAGCCCTTAAAGATAAAATGCATGAGATTGAATCAAATGCTAAATATTCAATCGATAAATACCCATGGGAAAAGAATGAATCTAAGAGCTTATTGGATGAACAGCTTGAAAAGGATTTAGATATGAAACTAACTAATCCAATAGTTGAAGAACCTAAAGTTGAAAATAAGAATGTCGATATTGATGAATATGATGATAAATATGATCAATTAGAGCTTCATAATGAGCAAGATATTTTTAAATAAGATATGATTTAAATACATAATAAAAACAAGCAAAATTGCTTGTTTTTTTATTATTCTTTCTTCATATCAATGTCATTATCTAAATCATTAATATCGATATCTAATACTGCCTCATTAAGCTTTTCATTTTCGATTTCGCTATCGTTTCTTAGCATATTTTGGAACTCATTATTCTTATTTTTCCAATATTCATCATGCATTTCAGGATAATCAATATTTTTATGCTTAAATTCCTTTGGATCTAATCTATTTTCTACTGCTTCTTTGGCCTCATCTATAGCTTCTATTACAGATAGACATAGATTTACTCTTCCCTGTGATGTAGAATCAAGATATTTGATTTCTTTTTCATCATAACCATTTATTAATGGATTATAACTATCAAGCTTATGACTTAAATATTTCTGGGCTAATGTTTTTAAACCATCTAAGTCACCATTATATATTCCATCATTTCCAACATTAGCTAAAGCATTAATAAATTCTTTGTATTCATTTGATGTTGTATTAAATAATCTTTCAAAAAATCCACCTTTATTATCGTTTAATATTCTTTCAATACTTTTGTTATTTACTAAAACATTAAAATGCTTCATAAACCATTCTTTTTTATAATTCTGATGGTCTTTCCAGGCATTTTCTTGGCCATTAGATACATTATCATAATTAGCTTTTTCTATTAAGATATTCTCTTTATATTCATTAATCTTATTATTAAATTCTATATCATTAGCTTCCTCATCAAAGCTAGCCTTAAAAGAATCATCTAAATTATTAGAATCATCTAGATATTTTACATAACCACTAACAGGATCATTTAAGAATTCTTTTATAAATTTTGAATCCTTATCTATAGATAGCTCTACATCATCATCAATAACTATTTCTGTTAATTTTTCTTTAACATCATATAAGAATTTACCTAATGATGGATATACTAAATCATTTCTTTGGTCTTCTAATACTGCTTCTTGTCTAGCTATATAATATGAATTAATTATTCTTACTAAATCAGAAGCTATATTCTCTACACCATATTTACCTTTACTTTCAAATGAATTTAATAAATTAGATTCTAATTCTTCTACCTTTTCTTTAGAATTTAATAGAAATACTTCCCTATCAACATTAGAAATAAATAAATTCTTGTCATCAATAGAATCAAATTTAAATGCATTCTGATATCTATTAACAAAGTTTTTAGCAGGATTATTTAAGAAATCCTCAACGAGCCTATATTCTATATTAGTTTCTTTATTTACCTCTCCTATAAATACATCCTTATCAAATAAATCCTTTGTTTCCTTTTGAAATGACATTATTAATTCCTTTGGAATTTCATTTTTATTGTTATCCTCTGGTATTACATTTTGATAATGTATTTCAATAATATCCTTTACTGCTTTATCCATTAATGCATACTGAGTGTATTCTTGAGCGAACATATTATCTAAAAAAGATAGATCAGGACCTTTTATTTTATCTAATTCAGATACTATATCATTAGTATCCTCTTCCTTTAATAAAGCTTCAATATCATTTAATTTATTCTCTAATTCATCTAAATTATCTATTGATAAATTATTAGGAAGATTATTTGAATAGCTTTGTTTATTATATGTATCAATTCTATTCAACAAACAATTAATTCTACTTAATGATATACTTCTTGTAAGTAATGATTTTAGATTGTTAGGTTTTATATTATTATTTATATTTTTTATATCTTCTTTAATTTGTTCATATAATTTCATAATGTAAACCTCCATTCTCTATTTTATAATCTAATTATAATATATAGCGTGCAACAAACCTGCAACTAAAAGACTTATATAGAGAAAAAACATATTATTTTTTAAATATTTACTTCATTAGAATCTATAATATTATTTGATTGACTATTATCTAGTGAATTTTCATCACTAAATGAATCATCTAAATCATTATTTAAATTCTCTATATTTGTCTTTTGAATAATATTATCTTCATTCATATTAGTCATATCAAATTCTACTTCTTTATCATTAGTAATCTCTTTGTAATTTTCAGTGGTTTTATTTTCTTTACGAACTGCGTTAAGAATATTACAACATAGAATAGTTCTACTCTTTTGAGTACCAGATAGCTGATTTATATGATGGTAATCAGGAAGTGGATAGCCATCATCCCAATTTGGGAATATATGCTTTAAATAAGCATTAGCTGATCTTTCTAATGTTTCAATATTACCATATAAAGGATTTTTACTATCCATAAAGCCATTATATGCAGTAATTAGGTTTCTTCCTTCCATTGAAGTAGTATTTAACAGGCTTGAAAATACACCAGGTCTTATTTTCTTAGGTACATTATCTAAAGCATTAGCACTACCATACATAGTCTCTAAACGAGAATTTATATGTAAGAAATTTTTATCCTTAGTCTTTAAGTCTAAATATAAATCATTTCCATTCAAAAAATTTATATTACGCTCAAAGCTATTATATTTATTCATTTCGTATTTAGTATATGTACCACCTAAATTCTTTTTTTCAAGCTCTTCAATCTTTGATGTTCCATATTTTGACAAGAATAAAGCCGGATAAGTCATGAACTGGTTTAATCTCTTGTTGTCTCTTACATTACCATATGGCTTTAAATCTACATCTTCTATTTCATCTTCCGGGAAAGCTTCTTTAGATAGCTTTACTCTTTCTGCCTTTTCTTCAATAGCTTTATATTCAGTTATACCATCAGCAAGCTTCATTCTTGCAATATTAATAGCTTCAGCAATTGGCCAATCTACATTATCCTTATGGTTCAATAAATATTCAGCTGCGAAGGTAATCTTATCGTCCATATCCTTTATTTCATCAATTCGCCTTGAAAAATCAGCCATTGATATATAAACCAAATTATCTATTTCTTGTTTTAGCTTCTCATCCATTATGGTTTACCTCCTATTATTTTTAATCTAATTCCTTAGATACATTAGTTTCGTTATTAGATAAATCTATATCGTTACCAATAGTTATAAAATTATCATCTACATCATTTTTAATATCATTTTGGAATTTATTATTATTTAATATATTAGTTAATTCCTTATCTATAATAGTATTATCCTCTTTATAAACACTATTAGCCATACTTCCTATAGTTGTTACCTCTTGTAGCATTTCTTTATCTACTACACTATTATTTTCTGGAACAAAATCTTCTAAATTCTTTTTTTCTTCTATGGCTTTTTCTGCATTATCTATAGATTTTAATACATTTAAGCATAAACGTACTCTACCCTGTGATGTTTTATCCATTTTAGCAATTTTAGATTCAATATATGTATAATTCTTTCCTGAATAAAAGAAATTATCTTCTTTAAATTTATGATTCAAATACTTATATGTTGATTGTCTTAAGCCTGATAAATCACCCTTTTCAAGACCATCCTTATCAATAATGCTTAAGCGTCTTGCAAATTCCTTATATTCCTTTGAGGTAGTATGAAATAAATTCTCAAATAATCCACCCTTATTCTCTTCTAAGGACTCTGATATCATTTTATTACCATTATTAAAATAATTAATAAACCATGAAGATTTTTGATTTTGTTTTTCCTTCCATGGATCTTTTTTTGTTTTTTCTAGATTTCTATAGCTTGTTTTAGATTTTAAAAGATCATCCTTTATTAATTGATTCTTAAAGAAAACCTGATTAATCTCATTACTAGCATTTGGATTTTCCTTCATATATTTATCACAGAGCTCATCAACCTTTTTAGTTTCATTTGTCATAGTAGCTATTGGGTTATATATAAAGCTTTTAATAAAATTAGAATCTTCATCTGATTGAAGCTCAAGCTCACCTTTTGCTTCAATAAAAGCTAATTTTTCTTTTATAGCATACATTAGCTCTGAAAAATCAGGTACTTCTTCTTTAAAGTTAGCTTCTTTATACATTTCATAATCATAAATTGTTTTTAATATATTATTTGTAAGCTTACTTAAATCATTATTATCATTTTCTATATTTTTTAAAAAATCTTGAATCGTCTTAGGCATAATTTACACCACCTCGTATTTAAGTTTAAAAATATTATTAGTTAATACGTATTGTATTAAACCTATTTTTTTAGAAATCTAAATAAGATCAATAGCCTGATTTAAAAGGTATAATTTTTAGTTTTTGGCTTCAATCTGTTCTTCTTCAACTTCAAGATTAACCTTATTACTAAAGTCTTCCATTTCAATCATTTCTTCTTCTTTCTCATTAGCCTTTAAAGCATTATTAATATCTTCTTGGAAATTATTTTTAAATATATCTGAATTTGGATCTTCATAAGCAAATTTATTTTCTTCTTCCTCAAAATCAAATATCTTATTTTCATATTTATCCATCTTATATTCAAAATATTCCTTTGGAATAGCTCCATGGTGATAATCATTTATTAGTTGTTCCTTACAATTTATGATTGTTGAATCAATATAATTTTTATAAACCTCATATTTTTCCTTCTGTGCTGGTGATTTATCTAAGTCAACACCATTACTTGCAAAGATCATCTTTTTATTAGTTTCAGTAAGAATATTATTGATTTGTTTTTCTCTTTCTAAAATATTAGCATTAATCTTTATTTGACCATTTTCATTTGTGTATGCTTTAGCATAATTTTTATATTTGCCTAGACGATATGTTGAATTAAATTCATCAACACTTTTTTGGTCAGCTTCCATTTTATTATTAGCATCCTCAACCTCATTTCCAAGCTGTCTTACATTACCAATAAACTCATTTAGCTTAAGTACAGTATTAACTCTACCTAAATCCTTACCGCTTATATTCTTAAGTATGTTACCATTTGCATCAATAGTACCATCCTTAATCTTATCAGCCTCATATAAATTAACCAATTTTTGTAAATCATCTAATTTCGCTGCCTTAGCCTCAGGAGTCTCTGTATTATTATATTCAGCTAATCCCTTTAAAATATTGCTATAACGTCTTGATGTACCAAATAAAGGTGCGTGCTTTCTTGCTTCCTCAAGGAATAAGTCACCTTCAAGTATTTTATTATTATATGTATATTTTAATATCTTATGATTTTCATCAAGACTTTTATCAGCCTTAGCTTCACTAACAAGCTTATTTTGAGCATCAATTACCTTTTTATAAAGATTATTTTCTGTTTTTAAATCTTTAAGATTTAAATTTTTCCAAGCATCATCACCATTTACAATGATAAATTTTTCCTCTTTAAATAATTTATTAGGATCATCCTTTTCATCTAAAATCTTTGGATTGCTTATTACTCTTTGTAAATCTTCTACTCTTTTCCATGCTTCTTCAACTTCAGTTTCACTTAAACCATATTGAACCATAAGAGCTTTAAATTCTGCCTCTTCAAGCGCAGCAATCTTTGTGGCCATTTCACCATCAATAACCTTGATATCCTCTATATCACTATAATCCTCTTCGCCTATAATAACAGGTTTAGGATTAGGAGCAAAGAAGGCCTTTTCATTATTTATACCTTGAACTCCAACTAATTTATTAGTTTTTGGATCAAACTCAAATTTGACATTATTAATATCTCTTTTTCTTCCACAAATATAGTCCATTACCTGTAGATTTGAAATAGCCTTTTTAGCTTCTACTGTATCCCAGGCATCTATACCTAATGTATGAACCTTATCATCTAATTTAAATTCGTTTATTGTCTTACCCTTAGGATCTTCAACGAATGTTCCTTCAATATAATATTTATTCTCGCCATCATCCTTTTCGATTGCAACAGCTCTAGCATTAGGAATAACATTTTTCTCATCAAGCATATTAGCTAAGCCAGTAACTGCAACATTACGTCTATCTAAATTAGTTTCAGCTGTAGCTTTTAATTCTACACTATATTCATTTACTTCCTTTAAAACAGGTCTAAGCTTTAATATAAAATCAGCATTAGCATTTATAAAGTTAGGATTATTAATTAATTTATTATAATTAGCAAATTCTGATACTTTTAAGTTCTTTCCCTCAAGGAAATTAATAATATTACCATTTTTATCAAGTATTTCACTATTGTTAATAGAAGATAGCTCATTAAGCTTTTCAATATCCTTTAGTGATGAAAAATATTCTGCGTATTCAGGATATTTTTCCTTATATTCTCTAATTAAGTCATCAATCTCTTTATCTGGATCATAATTAGTTTTATAAATGAATGTACCACTTATTTTTTCATTATTATATGTTACAGTCATCTTATCCTTTTGGAATAAGCCATCAAAATAAATATTACTTGCACTAATATCACCAACACTTCGGTCGTTGTTTTCTTTAGCTTCTTCCTTTTTTTCTTCTTTCTTTTCTTCTTTAGGCTCTATAGCTTCTTGATTGTCAATTATAGGTTCATTTTCTACCTGTACTACAACCTTTTTATTCTTCTGCATTTCCTCATAAAAGGATTTTCCGCTATTAATATCAACTTGCTTAAAGTCAGCATAAAAATCAGTTAAGAATTCTTTATGTAGTTTTTCATTTATATTATTTTTTATTTCTCTTGCAGCCTCATTCTTTTCATCAGCAAATTTAGATTCACTAAAGGATTCTGATTTTTGAAGTGCATCCTTAAATAGATTATCAAGTTCATCATATTCTTCCTGTGTTATATCCATATATTTTCCTTGAATATTTGGAGTATAGTATGAAAGAAGTCTTGATGCCAATAAATCTAAAGTCTCAATATATTTCTTATAATCGCCATCTTTTTCTTTAATTGATTCTAAATAACTAATGATATTTGCTAATTGTTCCTTACGCATAATGATACCTCCTAGCCTTATGTTAATGTACATATGTTTCTATTTTACTAATATAATAACATACGCTATGCCACAAACGTGCAACAGCAAAAGAATATATAATAAAAAAAAGAGGATACCAAAAAGTGGTATCCTATATTGTATTATGTTTTATGTGTTATGTGCTATTATGCTATTTTCGTTTACAATTTCATTACTTACTTCGATATTATTCTCCACTTCAATTCCTGAATCAACATCATTCTTTAGTTTTTGTTGGAATTGATC
>JAEELU010000152.1 GCA_016282815.1 Acholeplasmatales bacterium | reverse complement strand
TGAAGAAGATCTTGATGATGCTCCAAGAATTAACAATCACCCTTGGAAGAAAATAATAAAAACAGTATGGAAGGATAAATTCGATACTATAGGATTACTAATAACTGTATTATTCTCAGCCGCTACAGAGGTAGGATATCCGTTCGTAAACCAATATGCTATCAACCAATATTTCAAATCTAATGATCCATCAAGATTTGAAAATGTGCATATTTATTTAATAGTATATATAGCATTCGCATTATTATATGGTTTTATAACATATATGTTTATATTCTTTGCAGGAAGAATAGAAGCAAAAACATCTTATGAATTAAGAAAGGAAGCATATTTAAATTTACAGAAGCTTCCATTTGCATATTTCGATAGAACACAGCAAGGTTGGATAATGGCTAGATTAACATCAGATGCTAGAAAGCTAAGTGAAATAATATCATGGGGTATTACAGATTTACTTAATAGCTTTTTGATGATGACAGGTATTATAGTTGTATTACTATTATTTGATGCAAGACTTGCATTAGTAATATTAATTGCACTTCCTGTATGTATGACATTTAGCTTATTAATAAACAGAAAGATATTAAAGGAATATCGTAATGCTAGAAAGGAAAATTCTAAAATTACAGCAGCCCTAAATGAAGGCTTTATGGGTATTAAGGCAACAAAGTCATTAGTTATTGAAAATGATAAGAATGAGGAATTCTATAGAAAGGCAAGCGATTATAAGCGCTCAAGCCTAAAGGCTGTAGCCTTCTCATCTATATTTGGTCCATTCATCTATTTATTATGTATTTTCTCTTTGGGTACAACATTATATGTTGGTAGTATTCTTGCAATAAATATTACTGTATTATATTTATTCATTGAATACGTATTAAAATTCTTTGACCCAATTATGAATATCGCTCAAATCTTAGGTGATTTCCAGCAGGCATCCGCATCTGCAGAAAGAATCATATCATTAATTGAGGAAAAGCCTGAAATTACTGATAGAGAGGATGTTATCGAAAAATACGGAACAATATTTGAGCCTAAATACGATAATTTCGAGGAATTAATTGGAGATATTGAATTTAAAAACGTTGACTTTGAATATATTAAGGGTCAAAGGGTACTTGATGATTTTAATCTAACAGTACCAAAGGGATCTACAGTTGCGTTAGTTGGACATACTGGTTCAGGTAAATCAACAGTAGTAAATCTATTATGTAGATTCTATGAGCCAACAGCTGGTAATATCTTAATTGATGGTCATGACTATAAGGATAGAAGCATCACGTGGCTTCATTCAAATTTAGGATATGTATTACAAACACCAGAGCTATTTACAGGCTCAATCATTGAGAATGTCAGATATGGTAATCTAAATAGATCAGATGATGATTGTATTAAAGCACTTAAGGTAGTAAGAGCAGATGAATTTATCGAAAAGCTACCTGAAAAGTATTATACAAATGTTGGTGAGGGTGGTAATAGATTATCACTTGGAGAAAAGCAATTAATATCTATTGCAAGAGCTATAGTTAATGATCCAAGAATATTAATATTTGATGAAGCAACATCATCTATTGATACTCAAACAGAGGCATTAATTCAGGAAGCAATCAATAAGGTGTTAAAGGGAAGAACATCATTTGTAATAGCCCATAGATTACAAACTATTATCAACGCTGATATGATAATTGTTATGAAGGATGGAAAGATAATAGAGGCTGGTAAGCATCATGAACTATTACTTAAGAAGGGCTACTACTTTGATTTATATAAAACACAATTTGAATCAGAGTCAGAGCAAACAATTCTTAATGCTTAATTAACAATGAAATGGTAGGAGACTACCATTTTTTTGATATATATCGAAATAGTTTAAAAATGATAGAAAAAAAAGTGAAATTCTATCAAGTTAAAAGGGTTATAATATTGCAATATTATACACTTGTTGATAAAATAGACATAATGTGAGGTTTATATTTGGGTATATTTTTATTATTTTTATCAAACTTAGTAAGAATTAGCTTCAAATTATACATATTCTGTACAAAAACATAATTTTTTAGGAGGAGGGCTATAATAGGTACAGTATTATAGCAAATGAATTATGGCGTTATTAGATATTATTAGTTATGCTGGTGGAAATGATGAGATCGTTACTAGATCTGAAATTGAGGATTTCAATAGTAAGAGCCAGCTAATAGTTAATGAATCACAGGAAGCATTATTCTATAAGGACGGAAAGGCTCTTGATTTATTCTCTGCAGGTAAGTATTCATTATCTACAGGTAATTTCCCAATATTAAGAAAGCTTGTCGGATTAGCATTTGGTGGAAAGACTCCATTTACTTGTTATGTATATTTCATCAACAAGGTAAATGTATTAGACATAATGTGGGGTACTGATTCACCTATTGCACTTGAGGATCCTAAATATCGTATTTTAGTTAATGTAAGAGCTAATGGTACATTAGGCTTTAGAATTGTTGATTCAAGAAAATTTGTTGTTAAATGTGTAGCACAATTACCTGAATTTACAACAAATGATATCAAGAAGAACATTAAGGGTGTTCTTATGGCTCATATTAAGAATGCTATTTCTAAGACTATCATTAGAAATAATGTAAGTGTTCTTGAGATATCAACAATGCTTGTAGATTTATCAAAGGAAATTCAAACTGAAATCAATAAGGAAATAGAAAATGAATATGGTATTGAGCTAGTTCAATTCTATTTAAATAATGTATCAGCTCCTGAATCTGATTTAAATGTATTAAAGGAAACAAGAGAAAAACAAATGAGAACAATGTCTGATATTGACCTTGAGGCTTATAAAACTGAAAGAATGGGTCAAGCTATGGCAAGAAGTAGACAGGCTCAAGGATATACATACCAGGAAGAAAGAAAGTTTGATGTTTTAGAGGATGCAGCATCTAATAGTGGTGTATCAGGATCAGTGATGAACGCAACAATGGGTGTTGGTATGGGACTTGGAGTAGGCTCAGGTGTTGGTCAAATGATGAAGGACACATTAAATGAGGAAAAGAAGGCTGAAGCACCAAAGAGCGGTGTTAAGTGTAACAAGTGTGGTGCTACTATTACAGGTAATGCAAAATTCTGTCCTGAGTGTGGAAGCCCAGTTGTTAGAGAGAAGTTCTGTACAAACTGCGGTACTAAGCTAGAGCCAGGAACTAAGTTCTGTCCTGAATGTGGTACAAAGCAGGAGTAATTTATGAGAAAGAAATTTAATTATTTTTATTTCGGTGCAATTCTTTTATTAATCGGAATAATAAATGTAGTCTTATTCCTTTTGATTGAAAAGGAAAAGCTTCAAAGCTATGATTTCTGGTTCTCATGGTCTATGTTTACTTGGGGTAGCATATTATTTGATGCAGTATATTTTGCATATTTACAAATTAAAAGAGTAAATATTGCAACTGTCCCAGCATTACTTTTATCCGCAACAGGAATTAATATTGTTCTAATAATAGTAAACCTAGTATTTACATTATCAGGTGCAATATCAACTGCAGTAATAATAACAAACGCAATCTTGGCATTTTTAGCTATTGCGATAACATCATATTTATTCATTACATCTGATGCGGTTGAAAAATCTGAAGCTAAACAGGAAAAGAAGGTATTCTACATCAGAGATTTAGAGTCTGATGTAATTAACCTATTTAATGTTGAGCAGGATGAAGAGCTAAAGAATGCTTTAGATAAGCTTGCCGATAACATTAAGAATTCAGACCCAATGAGCAATGAAGCATTAGAGGATATCGAGCTTGATATCAAAATCGGTGTTGCTGATTTAGCTGAATATTTGAATGATAAAGAAAAAAAGGCAGAAGCCTTAGATAGAATAAATAAAATACAAAACCTATTAGAATCTAGAAATTTAAAAGCAAGGAATTTAAAGTGAAGCATGTTAGAGAAGTAAAGGTTAAGGATTTAATTTTATATTATTATTTAACATTGGTAATTCTTATTGCAATTTGGACATTCGTAATTATCAATTTCGCTGTAATTAAATTTTACGTATGGATAATATTCCCAATTGCATTAATTTCAACATATTTTGTTCTTCATTTTCATGTTATAGGTATGGTTTTAATGTATAAGGCATACGCACCTATGAAGGTTAGAAATAGATGCCTATTTGAACCAACCTGCTCAACATACATGATTATGGCGATACAAAAATATGGCTTATTAATTGGAGTTATAAAGGGTATTAAGAGGATAAGAAGATGCCATCTGCCAAATGGCGGAGTAGATTATCCTTAAAATATAGTAGTAAAGTATAGGGAAAAACGAAAAAGAGGAGAAAAGAAAAATGGCAGACAACAGTTTTTTTGTAGGAGAATGTCCTAATTGTGGTAGTAAGGTTCCTTACCATGATGGAGATAATTCAGTAACATGCTTTGCGTGTGATCAAATTGTAAATGTAAAGGACTTGTTTTCGAATAAGTCAAATAGAAATGAGGAATCTAGAGAATCAAATGATAGCTTTGGCTTAGGTGGATTAGGTGTAGCATCAATATTAATGTCAAACCAAACACCAGATTCTCAGCTAGCATACATCGAAAATGTATATGAGATGTATGATTGGGATTCATATAAAAAGGAATCTCAAATTGAAATAACTGAAATTAAGGATTGCGTTAAAGAAACAAAGCTTAAATACGCAAATGATGCGAATACTTGGGTAATTGAGTTCAAAAGTGTAATTGTACCAATCACTAAAAAGCTTGAAGGCTTAAAGGAAATCGGTACTAAGCTTGCTGAAAAGTATTCAAATGATAAAACAAAGCTATTCGATGACTTTGATTTATATGCAAGAATTGTAAGAGCGTTAGTTAATAAACGTGATTATTTCATTAAGCTTTTAAATATTGATATTGAAAATGCAGCTAAATATGGATTAGATTCTAAAAAGCTTACTGAATTAAAGACTGAATTCAGTGATGTTAAGGCTAAACTTGAGGAATTAAATGTCGTATTAAAGCTTCAAGAGGTTCCTGAGGTAACAAAGGTTGTTAAGAAAAAGGAAGAGGAATACGCTAAAGAGAAATCATCAGAGGGTATAAATGTTATTGAGACATATAACTCTGCTGTTGAGTCTTTTATGTTTGATACATCTAAGGAAAGAGCATTACGCTTATTCTCATCAATCGAGGATTTTAGAGATTCAAGAGATTATATTAAGCTAATTGGTCGTTGGTTTGTATTTGAAAACTACTGCGAGGTTGCAGGTCAGGGCTATGCAATATTACAAACTAAGAAACAAAATCTTCTAGATTTAAAGAATTTAAAGGATGAAGGTAAGAAGAAGGGTAAAAAGACTGAGGAGCAGGTGGAGCAAGAGGCACCATTCTTTGGCTATGATATTTATCAAGTAGTTAATAATGTACCATCAGAAAGCCCAATTGTTAAGAATATATCTGATATCCTATATTCATATAGAGGAAAGCTATTCTATGTAGAAAAGAACGCAAATATTTGTGTGTTCGATGGATTCCAAAAAACAACAAGTGTTGTAGTACCTGGTAAGAAGGGTGACTTCATACTTGATAAAAAGGAAATATCACTTAATAGTAATTGCGATAAGCTATATATCAAGAGAAAGCTTGCACTTAAGTTCAATAAGAAGGGTTGTGCATTCTCTAAAAAGCAAGAGGTTGTAGTTGATTTAAATAACTACGAGCTAGTAATGCTTGATTGTGCAAATATGAGCTTTAATGTTGCTGTAGATGAAATGATCGATATCATTAAGGTATCAAATAACATGATTTTCTACAAGAAGGCAGAAACAAAGGGTAGCGGCAAGGACAAGGAAACTGAAATATTTACTTATATTTATAACTGCAACACAGGTGAAACTAAGAAGATGAGCGAATGTGAAATCAATGCGGTTATCGATGGAAAGCTAATCTATTCAACATATGAGCCAACATCAGATAATAAGTCATTATTTGTTAGTGACCTTGAGACAGGAGATGCACAGCTAATTGAAAACAATGTATATGAATTCTTTAAAGCTGTAGGTGATAGAGTTTATTATGTTGTAGGATCTAGGAGATTCACTACATTATTCTCTAACAATCTAGAGGGTACAGACCGTAAGCAAATCTTAACTAATGTTAGAAATGTAGTATATGTTTCTGATTCTTGGATATATCTATTAAAGGGTGATAATTTCAACAAGGTATTAGTTAAGCTTTCACTTGATGGCGAAAAGAAATATGTTATCGCGTCTGCAATTAAGAATATCATCTCTACTAAATCAATTGATGAATATATTTATTATATAGATATATATGATACACTTCATGTTGTTAGAAGTGATGGTAAGGGTGATAAGATTATTACCTATAACATGACAGGAACAACTATCGTTGATAGCTCATATATCTATTTCTCAAAGGTTGATGAATATTATACAGATGGTAATGTTGTTTCATTATATATGCTTGATATGGATGGTAGAAATATCAAGAAGGTATCATACGATATTTTAGGATTTAGAGAATATAATGACAATTCATTATTAGTATTAAAGCAGGATATGGTTACTATTGAATGTAAGACTCCTGTTAAGAAGGATGTATCTACTACAGTAAGAAATAATTATCATGTACAAAGATATTATGTTATTGATAAATATTCACTTGAGACTAAGAATGTATTAACTACAGGCTTACCAGATCTTAAGGTTGAGGCTATCAAGGTTGGTTGTAGAAAAACAAAGAATGTTGAGTATAAGGAAATCAAATATGTTCCTGTATATAATACTGAAATATCAGATAAGGCTGGTAACAACTTTATCGAGAAGGCTTCACAGGTACAACCAAATCAAAAAACCGGCTGCGGTAGAAGAAGATAGGAGAGCGATATTATGCAATGTCCTAAATGTAAGGGTAATGTAATAAAAAAGGATGGCATTTTCGAATGTGAAAACTGTGGCGCTCACTTCAAGGGTAAATCTAAGAAGGAAGAAGCCGAAAAGGTTGAAGAGGCACCTATTATTACTGAACCAAAGGAGGAATATACTGAACCTTCTGAGCCATTCTATGATGTCAGCAAGGAATTCAAACAGGAAAGTGATCCATTTGACGTTAAGGAATCAAAGGAATACGCTCCAGAAAACGATGTATATGAAGCCCCAAAATATGATAATAGTTCATATGAATCACATGATTCACTTACTCAATATGTAAAGAAAAACCCTCGTGATCCTGAAGGCTTTTATGAAAAGGCATATGATTATATAAAGGATAATAGTAGTGTTTCAGATAATACATATAGAAGCATTTTAAATATTGCTTTAAATAATGCAGACCCTAACTACGTAGAAAGCTACGTAGCTATGGTTCATAAGCTAAAAGCAAAAACAAAGGTTAAAAAGACTGACGCTAACATTTATAAGAATGTTACTGCAAGTAATGGTGTTCCAATGCCAAAAAGAATACCAATTTCTACAGAAACTAGACCACAAAAGAATACAATACAAGGAATAATGGCTAAGGTAGGAAATAGTATTCCTCAAAAGAATGCTAATAAAGCACCTAAGCAAAGTGCAGCTAGAGCACCAAGAGAGGGTAGAGGATCTAATGTTTCAAGAGGTAAATCATTCCTAATCTTAGGTCTTGTATTAGTTTACATTGCAATAATGGTGGCTGGTACTATTCTTATTCATGCTAATATTGGTAAAATTATATTCTATGTTGTAATGGTAGGCGCACCATTAATTATTGGTATAATAATTGCATTAGTATCACGTAGAAGAAATGGCTCTGGTTCTGCAAGAAGTGGAAGTGGAATGTCTAAGAAGAAAAAGATTATTATCTTAGCATCAACAGCTGGAGCTCTAGCTGTAGCTGCTGCTGTAATATTAATCGGTGGTATTCCAACACTAGCATACACACAAATGTCAGTGAACATTTCGAATTATAGTAACGTAGATACTGAAAGAACAGATTTAAACTATTATAATGGTACAATCTCAAAGGGTGAAACTGTCGTAACAGGTGTAAAAGGATTATATATGCCTTTCCATTTCCCTATGAGTAATGTAGTAATCCCAGCTAAGGTTGGTAATTCAAATGTAGTTGCGATACAAAGCAGTGCTTTCTATGGTGATAAAAATATAAATACTGTTACATTAGGTGAAAACATCAGATATGTTGGAGGTAGTGCATTTAGTGGTTGTGATAATTTGACGATGGTCAATCTAAACTCAAAGGTTGAAAAAATAGAAACAAGTGCAATTAGTACAAGAGTTAAAATTAATTATCCACATACAAGTACAGATTTACAAAGTGTATTATCAACTGCAAGAAATTACAATGTAACATATGGTGGCAATAGCAAGAGTGGTGGCTCAACAACTAATGTTCCTGTAAGCCAGTATTTTACAGTAACTAATGATAGTAAATATCCATGGTCTACTACATCTACATCTATTACTTCAACAAACACATTAAGAAATAGTGCTTCAGCATACCGCTTTACTTTCTCAGCAAGTGGTACATTTAGATTTAATGAAAGTATTTCAGCTAGTAGTTCTGATTATTTAACTGTATATAAAAACGGAAGTATATTATCAGGCTATACATTATATGGTTCAGACTCAAGAACAAGCATAAACATTACAGTTACTAGAGGAGATTATATTGAGTTTAAATTTGAAAAGAATGTCTCAACCTCAACAGGAACTAATAGTGCAACAATCTCTAATATTTCATTCACTAGTGGAGCAATACCAAGCTCAAGTAGCTCAACTAGTGTTCCAACAAGTTCATATTTTACAGTTAGAAATGATTATGCATATCCATGGACTACTACATCAACATCTATAACATCAACAAATAAGAGTAGTTCTAGTAATTCAGTATATCGCTTTACTTTCTCAGCTAGCGGTACATTTAGATTTAATGAGAGTATTTCATCTAATAGTTATAATGATTATATAAAAGTATATAAAAATGGAAATATACAATCAAGCTATACTCTATATGGTACAGACTCAAAATCAGGTAACTCTATTTCAGTTACTAATGGAGATGTTATCGAGTTTAAGTTCGAAAGGGGCACATCTACCTCAACAGGAACTAATAGCGCAACAATCTCTAATATTTCATTCACTTACGGAACTACACCAAGCTCAAGCTCTACTCCGACAACAAGTAGAAGTAGTTCTACATCAACTAGAACAAGCTCAGGTTCAAGCTCTGTTCCTCAGAGTATGTATTTTAGTATAACTAATGATGATTCATATCCATGGACATTTACAAATCCAACATCTACTAGCGTTAATGCAAAAGTATATGATACATTTAGCTATAGTTCTTCATATTTAACATATGATTTTACTCAATCAGGAACTGTATCAATTGAAGTAAGTGGTCATTCGAATTCTTCAAGTAACTATTGTGATCTTTATATAAGAGGTTCACATGTTACTTCTGTTTATGGAACTTCATCATGGACTAGGTCATATACTGTATCTAGTGGTGATGAAATAGTATTTGTATATTATAAGAATAATAGTAGTACAAGCTCTAGTACTTATATGCAAGCAAATATAACATTCTCACCTAGCCAGGCAACTGCTTCATCTTCAACAAGATCAAGCTCTGGCTCAAGTAGCCGTCCAAATAGTGATTATTTCTATGTTACTAATGATAGTGTTTATCCTTGGGCTGAAACATCTACATCTATAACATCAACTAACAAGACTGATAGTAGTTCATCAAAATATCGATTTACATTCTATTATGATGGTACATTCAGTTTTAGCGAGAGCGCATCAACGGAGAGTGGATATGATAAATTAAATGTATATTTGAATGGTAGTATATTATCAGCCTGTACAATATCAGGTACAGAATCTAATACAAACTGTTCAATTAGGGTTTCTGCAGGTGATTATATTGAGTTCGAATATAAAAAGGATTCTTCTAGTAGCTCAGGTACTGACACTGTTACTGTAACAAACATTAGCTTTGCTAGAGGCTCATCAAGTGCTACATCAACTAGCTCTAGTAGCTCACAAAGCTTAGGTTACACTACAACAAATGATTCTAATTATCGATGGACTGTATCAGGAGACTCAATTACCTCAACAAATAAAACAAATAACAGTACATCTACATATCGTTATACTTTTAATAAGAATGGTAGATTCGTATTTAGCGCAGAAGCTTCATCACAAGCAAATGGTGATTATTTAAAAGTATATAAAAATGGTACTGAGCTTACTGCATATAGAATATCAGGTACTCAAACATTGAATGATGTAATGCTTAATGTTTCCGAAGGCGATTATATTGAATTCAAATATATAAAGAATGGCTCTGTTTCTAGCAATAGTGATAATGTTACAGTGTACGAAATTGGTTTCGTTGAAACAAAAACCGGATTAACAGGTTTTGAGAATTATTTCTATACTGTTAATGATTCTACACATCCATGGATAATTTTTGCTAACGCTGATATGCCTATAATATTTGATGATTTTGCTACAGGTAATTCTACTTTTACATTTGAAATAACTAGAAGTGGAACACTATCATTCCGTTTAGGTTCAAACTTACAATCTTCAAATTATGCCGGAGTATATAAAAACGGAAATTTAACAACCTATCAGGTAGATTCATCAACTAACTATGTAAATGTATCACTTAATGTTAGCTATGGAGATACAATACAGGTTGTATATACTAAAAATAATTCAACAATAAACACTAGTTATGGTGTATCTATAGATAACATTCAATTTGTTGCAAATTAATTAAAATAATAAATATAGAAGAATTAGCTTAACTTTAAGCTAATTCTTTTTTCTTTTTAAAAAAAATTAATGAAAATGTTACCATAAGAATATTTGCATTATTTTATAAAAAATACTAGTTATTAGGCTATTAAAGAACAGTATTTTGCATGAGTAAAATCATCTTTTCTCAACTTTTGAGTCTTATCGATTTTTCTCTTACCTACCCCATTTTACATTTCTAATTTATTGTGATACTATCTCTATATGTGAGGTAGTAATATGAGTAAAAAGCATTCTAAGGATTTAGCATTAAAGGCACTATTTAATAATAAGAAATATTTCGCTGATGTTTTTAATAATTTCTTATTTAAAGGTAATAATATAATAGATCCTGATACACTTATAGATGATAATCCAGAATTAATATTTAAAAACTCTAACGGAGAAATAAGTAATAGGGAT
>JAEELU010000151.1 GCA_016282815.1 Acholeplasmatales bacterium | reverse complement strand
TCTTAAAAATGGTGGTGGAGGTCTTTCAATGTTTAGTACATCTGAAAGCATTGTAGACTATATCGCAGAGGACTATATGATCCTAGCTGAATTCATGATGGCATTTAAGAATTCTGAGGGTAACGCAGTAATTAATAATGCCAATAATCCACTTAAGGATTATGCAAATTATTTACTAGATTATGAGAACCCACTAGGCTCTGGTAGAATTACTCTACTAAATTTAAGTAAATAATATGAAAAACGCCTAAATTGAGCAATTTTTCACTCATTAAGCGCCATAAAAATATTTTTTTGTAAAACGCTATCATTTTTTCTTGTTTAATAAAAAAAATAGTAGTAGAATATAGACAGGGGCAAAAGCCGAAAGGAGTACAAAGGTTAATGAATGGAAAAGTAAAATGGTTCGATTCTAGCAAGGGATACGGATTCATTATTTCAGAAGAGGGTAAGGAAGTGTTTGTTCATTTCAGTCAAATTATCCAAGATGGATATAAGACATTAGATGAAGGACAAGAAGTTACTTTCGATGTTGAAGTTGGGGAAAAAGGTCAGCTAGCAAAAAACGTAAAGAAGTTGTAATGAAACGGGTAAGTTTATCTTACCCTTTTATTTTGCATTAAATTATATAATCAATTTTATTGATTAAATATTGCATTTAATGATATAATTTTATCGAATTGTTTATAGAGGGTGGTACTATTAAAACAAAGGTGTTAGTTTTTTCATCATCAGGATTAGATTATATATCACATCCTCAACAAATCTCAGTAATTCCAGATTTAATTAAATCTGCCTACGATGAGGTTTATGAGGAGGCTTCTGAGCTTGATACATTGTTATTTTACGAGAGAGCTAGAAATGATAAATATTTTAAGCCTAGTGTTGAAGTATGTAAGGTTGATTATATAGTAAATACTATTGAGGCAGCTCTATCAAATAGCTATGACAGATTTATAATATTCGTTAATACAAATGATGTAATTAATTATTCAGGTGTTGTTGATTCAATCCTTGATATGTATCCACACCTTGATATTACAGTAATTAAGATTAACGCAATATCATATCCACTTGCTCAGCTTGCGATAGATTCTGAAAAAATAGTAAGAAACACAAATAATATCGATGCTGTAATAAGCTACGCAAATGGATTTAGAGATACATTTAAAATCTATTTTTATTCACCAAAGGAAAATGTACTACCTAGTATTAAAAGAATAGATTTCGATGATGATGTTATCTCATCATCTACGAATGGTAAATTATATGTTTACGATGGAGTATTAGATGAGGTAAGAAGAGATGCTAGAGAATCTTACCTAGAGAAAATGTTTGATTTATATAGATTCGATATTGAGGATAACAAGGTAATACCGTTTATCCTATATACGAATAAGTATTCTTTATATAATGAAATCCTAGATAGAAAACTACTTGCGATATTCACTAGATTAAAGAGTATTAAGAAATATCCTATTCCTGCAGTAATTGGAAATAAGATAGGCTATAATTCAATCGGAATTGGATTTATAAAAAAAGCAGATGAATAATATATTGTTAATACAATATTATTATGTTAAAATTAATCAAAATTTTGAAAATTTGAGGAGAGCGTTAGTATGATAGTTAAATTAAAGAATGATATAACAAATGAGGAATTTTTAAATTTTAAAACTAAGATGGAGTCACTTGGACTTGAAATAAAGGATGCTTCAGGTGAAACATTTAAGGTAGTAGGCTTAATCGGTGATACAGCAAAGCTTACTGAGAGTGATTTATATGCGATACCAGGAGTACTTGAGGTAACAAGAATCCAAACACCTTATAAGAAGGCAAGTAGAGTATTCCATCCAGAGGATACTATTGTTGAGGTTAAGGGTGTTAAATTCGGTGGAGGTAATTTCACTGTAATTGCTGGACCTTGCTCAGTAGAGAATCATGACCAAATAGTTTCAATCGCAAAAGACGTAAAAGCATCTGGAGCGAAAATCTTACGTGGTGGTGCATTTAAGCCTCGTACATCTCCATATGCTTTCCAAGGACTTGAGGCTGAGGGACTAGACCTATTAGTAGAAGCTAGAAAGGAAACTGGTCTTCCAATTATAACTGAAATTATGAGTGAGGATATGATCGATAGATTCGTAAAGGACGTTGATATTATCCAAGTCGGTGCTCGTAATATGCAAAACTTCCACCTTCTTAAGGCACTTGGTAGAACAAATAAGCCAATTCTATTAAAGAGAGGCCTTTCTGCAACAATAGAGGAATGGCTAATGGCTGCTGAATATATTATGAGTGAAGGAAATGATCAGGTAATATTATGTGAGCGTGGTATTAGAACATTTGAAAAATATACTAGAAACACACTTGATATTTCAGCTGTTTTAGCAGTTAAGGAGCTATCACATCTTCCAGTAATTATTGACCCATCACATTCAGGTGGTAGATGGAATATGGTTGAGGGCTTATCACAGGCTGCACTTGCTGTTGGTGCCGATGGTATTATTGTAGAAGTACATAATGACCCAGAGCACGCACTTTGTGATGGAGCACAAAGCTTAAAGCCAAAGCGCTTTGATTCAATGATGAAGAAATTAAGACAAATTGCCCCAATCGTAGATAAGAAGATGTAATATGAAGGTACTTATTGTAGGACTTGGTTTAATAGGTGGTGCTTACGCAAAAAAGCTATCTGAGCTTGGCTATGAGGTATATGGATCTAACCATAGAAAAGAGCCAATTGAATTTGCAGTTAAGCATGGCTATATTAAAGAAGGCGATATCAACCCAATTAAATATATTAAAGATGTAGATTTAATTATACTTGGAACATACCCAAGCCATATAATCTCATTCCTTAAGGAATATAGGGAATATTTTAGAGAGGGCTTATTAATTACTGATGTTACAGGTGTTAAATCTAATTA
>JAEELU010000150.1 GCA_016282815.1 Acholeplasmatales bacterium | reverse complement strand
TAGGAAAGTAGAAGCAACTTCTACTCCACCAACTGACTCAACAAATGTATACTATACATACGAAGTATGGGATAGTGATGAATACAATAAAGTTGCAATTATTAAGAAAAAATGTCTTGATTGGGTTGATATTGCTGCTATTACAACAGCAGATCAAGGCGATACTGAATTGCTAGATTTAACTAAAACCGGAATGACAGACGCATGGCATGATGGTACTTCTAGATACGGAATTAAAGCAACTGACTATTTTAGCGATGCAACAAGTGGTCAATCAATGTATGAATACTTTGGAAATAAAGAAATTACAGAGGTCTTAGGTGTAACAACACTTAATGTTTTGGTTGGTAGAAGAGGAGCTGTAGATGAGATACTTTCAAGTTATCCTACAATGTACTCAGCTTTATCTACTGCTCCAGACACAGGTGATCAAGTGGTTTTACTTGTTAAAGGTGTATCAGATGTTGCTGTTGATACAGTTGGTTGGGCAATGGATTTCCAACCACTAGGTTTTAATAGTATTGCTGGAATTAGTAATGTAGATTGTGGTATCACAAGTTATGTTGCAACTGATGGTGATGAAGGTATTACACAATATACAGGTAAAGCATCAGTAATTGCCGCATCATGGGCAGCTCAAACAGGAAAATCAATTCCAGCAGGAACTACATTCCCAATTGGTGCATATGGTTTTACAGTTCCTTCTGGAATATCAAATTTTGAGATTAAAATGTATCCTGGAACTGCATGTACATTCGTCAATTTGGTGAGTGGAGCTACTCCAGGAACAAGTGGTCACTTTGGTGAAGAGACTCTAGAATTAACTTCATCAGTTCCACAAATAGTAATTGATAGTATTTCATTTACTGCTACAAATGCAGCTAGTTCATATTTAGCTAATTTAGCAACTACTTTTGCTCCTGGTACAACAGGAAATGGTGGAACATATACATTAAATGTTGCAAGTGATATTACACAACTAGATGTATCACCTTCTTGGACTTATGCAGTAAACCCAGTTACAGTTAGAGTAAATGGAACTGCAGTTGCTACTTCCGGTGGTACAGCAAGTTTAACAACTATTCCAAACTCATTTACTGTTACGATAGGTGATGGTACATCAACAACTACATATACATTTAATGTTGTTAAGAAGAACGCTGATGCAACATTAAGTGGTTTAACAATAACAGGTGGAACAAGCTCTACAGCTGCGACTGCTACATTTACTCCAGGAACTAGTAGTGATCCTGCATTTAAGGGTACATATACTACAACTGATTTGAAGTGGCGTGATAAGACTTTCACAATTAGACCTTCATTTACAGCAAGTTCTGGTGTATCTGCAAAGATTGGTACGACATCTATTCCAAGTACTGCTAACACATCAATTAGCTTTACATCTGATCCAACAGCAATTTTAGCTGATTCATTTAATATTGAAGTAACAGCTGAAACTGGTGATGTAGCAAAATATACATTAGTTGTTAATCGAGAGGCTGCTTATAATGATAATGAGGCTTCAAATGTTGTGGTTACTATTGGTACCACACCTATTACAACATTTGATGCAACAACTCAAACATTAACATTAGATACTAGTTCAGCATTATTTATTCAATCTGGTACGGATGCGGGTAAATTAAAATATTCTTCATCAAATCAAACAATGAAGATTGCTATTACTAAAAAAGATGCTGATAGACAAACAGTAACATATACTACTGAAACAGCTATTTTCTCTGGAACTAGTCCTTTATCAAATACAGTTACTGGTGTAATTAAGTCTGAAACAGATACAGCAACTAGTGCTGCAGGCCGTACATTCACATTAAGCCTAGATAGAGTAGGTGTTTCTACAAACGCTAATGCTACATTTGATCTTACTAATACATCTAGTGCTAGTATTCCATACACAAATACTTCAAATGTTTATACATATAAACTAAAGAGTACTGAGTTTGGTTCTACTTATGATTTCACAATTAGTGGATATGATGCATTAGCAAAGGTATATTGGTCTGCAAATAGTACATATTCATCTACTGATGAGGTTACAGCAGCAGGAGCAGCAGCAATTAGTGTAACTGGTCCTATGCCAACTGCTACAACAAATTCAACTATGTACTTAACAGTTGTTCCAGAATCAGGAGCAGCAGATAAGAAAGTATATGTAATTCAAGCTACATTAATTTCAACTGACGTTACACTTGCAAGTGCAACTATCTCTACTGAAACAATTGCATCTAACGATACTACAAAGGTTTCAGGAACTACATGGACATTTGCTAATGATGTATTATATCGCTCGACTGGTACAAGTACATTTACATTATCAATTGTAGGTGGAAAGCCAGCTAAGCAGACATATACTATTGATGGTACAGCTGGTACAAGTAAGTCAATTACAATCACTAATGCTGATGCCACAGTTGGATATAAGGATGTTTCAGTTGTAGTAGCATCGACAGATGATAGTACAGTAAGTGAAACATATACAATGCATGTTCCTGTAAGAACAGCAGATGATACTATGACAATGACAGGTGCTGTATCATTTACAGATGCAGTAACAGGTGCTGTCACAACATATGATTTAGCAACTGATTTTACATATTCAGCTACTAATAATAGATATACATTAAATGCGGGTCTTACAATTCCATTTGTTATTCATGATGTAGACGTATTATTAACTCCGGATAAGACAACAACAACATTATCTGGTTCATATGGATATTCAGGTACTTCAGTACCATTTACAGATAGAGCTTCATTCTCATGGCATGTAGAAAATACTACAACTACACAAACTACTCCATTATTAACATATACTGTTAAGACAGAAGCAAATACTACAGGTGTTACAGGTTCATTATTGGTTAGAGTTGCAGCTCCACAAAATGGTAATACATTTACATTTGATTTATTAAAGTCAAATGGTACAGTAGAGACTAAGCCAACTCCAACTGGTTCTACATATAGCTATACACTAGCTACTGCAGATTATGTAGGTAGCAAGTTCTCTATCACTGCAGCAGTAGATGCTACAACAAGTGACAAAGCTAAGATCTATGTAACAAATAGTATTGCTAGTACAGCAGATATTACAGGAGTAAATGATGCAAATTTATTATCTAATTTACCTAATTCGTTCGATATAGGACCAACTCATACAATTTATATCGTATGTCGTTCAGAAAGTGGTGCCAACAATATCGTTACTATCATGACAGCAACAGCTGATCAGGCAAATAATGATATTCAAAATATTGAACTTTATAATTCAACAGGAACAACTTTAGTTCCAATTGCATTTACATACAATAAAACTACTCCAAATCCACCAACAATTAATGTTGGGTTCAACGTAACAAAGATTAGATTTGATGTTACTAAGGAAGCAAGTGAGGCTTCATTAGTAGATCCATCTATCATTACGGATAAGTCTCTTAACATTGGTACTAATACATTTGAGATTCAATTAAAGAGTGCTACAAATGTATTAGGTACAAAGTATACAATTAAAATTGAAAGAGCTGATGGTAATAGAGATGAGTATTTCGATGCATTACAAGTCAGCAGTATTGACATGTATACAGTTAACAATACTAATGTTTATGATGCCTATACTAAATTTTCTGATCATTTAGATATCAGATTGAATAGAGCAGGTAGTACATCTATTCAGGTAGACTATACATTATCTACTGGAGCAAAGATTGTTGGTTATTCTTCAAATATTTCTAACAATCCAACAACTCAGCCAATGGCCATAGTTAATGTAAATCCTGGTACAAAGCAACAAATCTATCTTGATATTCAATCAGAATATAATTCAGTAGAGTCTCCTACAACATCAAGAAGAGTGTACATTACAATATTCAAGGCTAATGATACAATAGCTGTTACAAATGTTGATATCTTAGATCAAACAGGTGCTAAAGCAAAAGATACTGATGGCAATAATTATGTATATTCAGCATCTGCAGCATCTCCAATTAACTTCAATGTACCATTCACTACAACATCAGTAGAATTTGATGTTCAACAGGGAACATATGATTATATTACTGCTACATTTAACCCGGCAGGTACAACTCATAATTTAACAGCTGGAAATACAAAGACAATTACATTAAACTTAAAGTCTGAGTATGCTGCATTAGGACCTACAAACATTCCTACTACACAAGAAGCAAATATCACTTATAAGATTAAGAGAGAAAATGCTAAGACTATAGATACCTTAAAGGAAATTAAGGTAACTGTAATGGGTGGTAATTCAGATGGTACTGATTTAGTTATGACATTTACACCAGATGCTGATGGTGATGGAGTTGATGAGAATTCTGGACCATTCGCAGTTGCTAACATTGTAGATACTGCAACATCATATAAGATTGAATATGTTAAGGCGGATGCTACAGAAACAGTTAATATTTCAAGTGGTGCAACATTTACATTAAGTTTATCAAGCACTGGAACTACAAGTGTACAAAAAGATATAACAATACAATCAGAGGATGCTACTCGTGCAGCACATAGCTATAGAATTGATTTATCATTACAACCTATTGTTTATGATTCAGTTAATACATTAGATGATTTAGTTGTTACAGCATCAGTTGGTACATCAACTGTAACATATCTAGATAACAATATTGCTACAACTGATAAGCAACAATTCTTGGTTACTCAATATGATTATGTTGTAAGTAATATAAGAGCTACTACATCAAGTGCTTCAATTTCATTTGCTAAGACTTCAAATAAGTCAAAGGTATATTATCAAATTGGTACTGGTACAATTTCTCCAGAATTAACATCTAATACAATCTCTAATATTGCACTTACTGAAGGTGGAAATACAAAGGTTACAATTATTGTTAAGGCTGAGGATACAACTGTAGTAGATAAGAAGTATACAGTAACATTTGCAAGACCCGTTAGAGATACTGATGCAAGAGTTACTAAGATTTTCATCAATGGTACTGAGGTTAGTGGCTTCAACCTAGATAACGAGGGTGAATATACTGTTAATGTCGATAATGGTACTACAACAGTAGAATTAGATTATGTACTAAGCTCTAGTGTTGCAACTATTGCAGCAAATAGTGCTCCAGTTGGTGGTAATACAGCACTTGCAGTAGGTGATAACCACTTAGTATTATCTGTAAAGGCTGAAAATGATTCTTATACAAAGAATTATCGTGTTAACGTAATAAGAGATGCAGTTTCTACAGTTAGTGATATTACAATCACAGGTACTAACCCAACTGATCCTACATCTCCAGTTATTCCAATTGCTATTACAAATCCTAGTGATCCAACAAGCTTAATTCCAGATCCATCTAATCCAACAGGTGAAATCCCTTATGATGCAACTGAGATTACAATTTCTGGAACACCGGCTCCTGGAGTAACTATCGAGGTAACATATCCAAATCCTGGTTATAATCCAGCGTTACCTACAAACCCTACAACAAACCCACAAACAATAACAACTACAGTTACACCTAATCCAACTAATCCTACAGCTCCAGTAAATGTAACAATTCCTGTACCTGAAGGAACAAGTGGTATTACAATTACTACAATTCCACAAAGTGGTCCAGGTAATGGTACAACATACACAACAACTGTTACTCGTGAGCAAGGTAAGACTGGTAACTTCCTAGTTACATATACAAAAGAAGATGGCAATGCTTTAACAGTTACTACAACTAATGCTGAATATGAATATGCATTAGATAGATCAAAAACATATTTTGAGCCAGTATTAACTATTTCTGATGGTGCTTCACTTGTATTCAAGGGTGATACTTATACTGCAGATCCAACTACAGGATTAATTAATATATCTTCAGTATTATTAAATCCAGGTGCTAAGAACGAATTTGAATTTGTTGTTACATCTGAGGTTGGTGTCTCTAAGACATATAAGATTATTGTTTATTCAGCAGATCAAAATAAGGAAATCACAAGCGTTGAATTCTATAGAATTTTATCTGATGGTACACATAATTATCAATTAGCAGATAAGGATGATGCTACTAAGGTTATTACTTATAATTCAACTACTGTAGTTGATTCTATCAATGTAGCTAATGTTATCTCTAGCGCATGGTTAAAGATTGCAAAGCCTAGCCGTTATTCAAAGGTTAAGGTTAATAATGTTGATTATGCAGAAGGTAGCCAATTATTAGCTGTTGGTGATAACACATTTGATATCGAAGTTATTTCTGAATATGGTGTACTTAACCCAGCAGTTGCAGCTACTCAAACAACAACTGTTACTGTTACAATTAATAGAGGTCAACCAGATTCAGATGCTACAGTTAAGAGACTTGCAATCCAGGTTGGTGGTCAAACATACGAATGGGATGCAACACAAGATGATGGAGACATTACCTCTGGTGGTAACCACTCATATGAATTCATAAAAGAAGATATTGGTGATACTGCAGCAAGCTTAACTATCATTTGTGAGCCAAATTCTAATTTATCAACAGTTTCTGGTCAAACTGGTACTCAAACATTACAACAGGTTAGTGTTACTGGTGGTAGCCCAACTGGTTACATCTTCACATACACAGTTCAGGTAACTTCTGAATCAGGAAACGTTAATACTTATGTAATTAAGGTATCACGTGGACCACTAGATTTAAACGGTGATAATAGTATTACAAATATTACTGTTAGAGATTCTGATGGTACACAATATATTGGTTCAGCAGTATATAATGAAAATACAACTAGGTATGAGGTTGAAATTCCATTCATTCTAGGTGCTACTAAGTATGATATCATTGCTGAAAAATTAGCAGTAAGTAATGCAACTGTAACTGTTACAAATGCAGAAAAAAAGGATGGCTCATTCGTAAAGACTATTAGTTATCCTACAACTGGCGATATGGTTACAACTCATATAGTTTACGCTACAAGCCATGATGGTGCTAAGGGTACTGAATATACTGTAGTAGTTACAGTTAAGGCTCCATCAAGAGAAGCAAGATTAAGTGCTATTAATTATAAGGCTTACCCTATTGCTACATTCGATCCAGATACATTAATTTATACAATGGATACTGAGGCAAACTCTGTTCCATCAGTTTCATTACAAGCTGTATTAATGGATCCACTTGCTACAATTTCAGCATCAAGCCAATTTGATGATACAATTAAGGATTTAACATTAAATGAAGGTAATAATACATTCACAATCACTGTTGTTGCACAGGATGGTAAAACATCAAAGACATATCAGGTAAGAGTAACTAAGGATCAACCACTTCCTATCTTAACTGATTTAACAGTAGATGGTTATCCATTATTAGATGCTCAACAAAAAGCTTTAGCATTCAAGAGTGATGTTACTGAGTATTATGCTATAATTCCAAACTCTGTATATAGTGGTACAATTACAGCTACCGCAGAAAGCGAAAGATATACAGTATCATGCTCTGGTAAGGTTTCTACAGTAGGAACTAAGGCAAGAATATTCTCTGTATCATTCAATAACACTCAAACAACTACTGAGGCTAATGAGGGTGGTACTTATGATTTCAATATTTCATTAACTGCTCCAACTGGTAAGACAAACCTTTATAAGATTCATGTTCAAAGAAGAAGTAAGGATGAATCTAATACTAACTTAACTGGTATTTCATTACTAGGTAGAGAAACTAAGACAGAATTCTTACCTTCAACAGAATTTAATAATAATTTATCTGAGTACTCAATTACTATTCCAAATAAGGTTAGAAATCTTGACGTTAATGCTGTTACAGAGAAGGTAAACGGCCATAGTGCTACTGTAGCTGTTTATAACAGTGAAAACTTAACTGTTGGTAAGAATGAAGTAATTCTATTCATTACTGCCGAGGATGGCACAACTAGAGCTGTTCTAGTCCATGTTGAAAGAGAAGAAAATGCCTTCGATATGGAGGTTGCTGAAATTTCTCAGGTTAAGCAAGATTTCGCAGATAGTAAATTAGGTTCATATACAGTTCCAAGTACTGTAGGTAAGCTTAATATCACTGTTACTAACCATGATAAGAGTGATATAGGTAAGGTAGAGTATGTTGTTTCAAATGGTGGTATTTTACAACCAGGTGAGAATGATGTTAATGTCATCATTACTGCAGCTGATGGTACTACTACAGTTGAGACATTAAAGGTTACTCGTACAAAAATGAAGTTCGATGTAGATCTTAAAGCAACAAGCTTCACTACAACTAAGGTAGCTAATACTGATTATAAGTACGCTATTGATTTAGGCGTTGATAAGGATGTATCAGCTATCCAGGATTACAAGAAGTACATCGTTTGGGATACAAAGACTGATGACTTAAATGTTGAGGTTCTTACAGATTTAACTGATAAGAATACAAATGAGGTTATTCTAAAGGTATCTACAAAGGATGGAGTTGAATCTCAATTAGTAAGCTTCCAAATCAATAAGACTACAAATAATTCAATTTTCAACTTTGCTAATACAAGCAATATCATTCTATGGGTTATTATTGGTATATCAATTATCCTTCTAATAATTATCCTAATTAGTGTTAATAGAGAAAAATATGGTAAAGTAAATAAAAACAGAAAGAAATAATAAATAAGGAGGACAAATAATATGATACTAACAAACTTCCTTATAGATATGTCTAGTCCAATTATTATAGCTATAGCTCTATTAATAGTTGTTGTTTTGGTTGCACTAATCGCTTCAAAAGTGAATACACGTATGCAAATGCGTGTATCCCTTTTGATGGATGATGAATGCGATATATACACAAAGGATGGTATTAGAAAATATCTTCAGAAAAATAAGAAAAAATTCAATAAGCCTGTTATTCTTGTAATAGATATTAAGAATTTGGCATATTTATATAATAATTCCATTTCTAATAAGCATACTATGATGGTTGATATAACTAACTGTATGCTTAAGGGATTATTACCTATTGAAACTATTGGTAGATTCTCATACAATAAATTTATCATTGCATTAAGTGATAAGGATAGGGACCAGGTTAAAGCATACTGTAAGCAGGTAGAAGAACGCTTAAGTTTGATTAAAATTGAAAACTATGGTTCATATAATTTCATTTTAGAGTTTGGTATAAATGATGTTACTGGCCTTGATGATCCTGATAAGGCAATTATGGCTGCAATATCTGTATTTGAATTCTCTAATAAAAAGGAAGCTAATATTTTATACTATAGTGATTCAGTATCTAGTTCTATGAGCAAATATGATGCTATAAACTCAATGAAGGATGATGCACTAGAGGATGAGCAATTCAAAATCTATATTCAGCCAAAGGTTGATTTTAGAACTGGTGAGGTAATCGGTGGAGAAGCATTATGTAGATGGCTAGATAATGATGGTAATATTCTATATAACCCTGGTGAGTTTATTCCTATTTTTGAAAATAATGGCTTTATCAAAAAGCTAGATATGGAAATGTTTAGACAATCTTGCGAGCTATTACAAACATTAAGAGGAAGAGGCAGAAATAACATTATTATTTCAGTTAACGTTTCAAAGGTTAATTTTGAATCTAAAACATTCATTGATGAGCTAGAGGATATGGTAGCGAGATATTCAATTGATCCATCTGCTATAGAAATTGAAATTACAGAATCTGCATCAATGATGAATTCATCAAATCTAAGCCAATGTATTATGAAGCTTAGAAATAGAGGATTCCGTCTATCAATGGATGACTTTGGAAAGGAATACTCTTCTTTAGGTAGCCTTGTAAATAATCCATTTGAGGTAATCAAGATGGATATGGTATTCTTTAGAAATGATTTAGCTACAGATAAAGAGAAGTATATCGTAAAAAATATTATCAATCTATTAAGACAATTAAATGTTAAAATTGTCTGTGAGGGTGTCGGAAACCAAAAGTGTCTAGACAGCCTAGCTGAAATTTCAAGAGATGTAATCATTCAAGGTTATGTATTCTCACAGCCTTTACCTATTAACCAATTTGAGGCATTCTTGGATACTAAATTTGAATTTAATTATCCAGAGCCTAAGGAGACTATTGAGGTTGTTAAGCCTGCTCAAACTAAAGAGGAGCATGACAATATTAATGAGCAAATCAATGTATTAAGAGAAGAACTTGTTAATGATGAGGCTCCAGCTACTAGCGCTGAGGAGCAATCTGAGCTTGAAGCCTTAAGAGCTGAGCTTGAGGCACTTAAGAATCAAGCTAAGCCAAAGCAAAAGACAGAAATCGAATTGCTACGTGAGGAGCTTGAAAAGGTTAAGCAGGAAGCAATTGATGCTGAAAAGCGTAGAGAAGAGGAAAAGAGACAGCTTGAAATTGACGCTTTAAAGCGTGAAATAGAGGCTTTAAAGAGCAATAGAGCTAATAATAACTCTATTGATATTGATGCCCTAGCTACAGCCATTTCTAGCAAGGTAAATCAGGATAATGATGAGCTAGATGCTATGGAGGCTGAAAACGACCATTTAGCAAGCCAATTAGAGCAAGCAGAGGCCGAGAAGGAAGAATTAAAGCGTCTATTAGAGGAAATGGGATCATCAGATGATGATGACGATGAAGATTCTATGGATGAGGAATATTCTCCTAAATATGGATTAAAGGAAGCTCAATTCATCATTAGCTCATATAAGAATACATATGGTGATGATTGGCTACCTAAGTGTAAAGAGGAATTAGGAGATAATTATCCAGAATTAATTAAGTCATTAAAGTACTATGGTGGTAATGTAAAGCTTAATTTTGTTGATAAACTTTATGAAGCATCTCCAGAGGTTAAATCTTTATATAATAGACTAAAGAATGAATTTATGAAGTACGAAAAGATGGAAAATAAAACATTAAAGGGCTATGATTCATTCTATTATAAGCGTCAACAAATAGGTAAGATGACCTTAACTAAAACTAAGGTTAAGCTTTTCCTATGTGCTGATCCTAACCAATATTCTGGTGGACATATTCCTTTCAGTAATGTAGCTGATAAGAAGGCACATGAAAAAACACCAATGATGATGATGATTAAATCTCATCTTTCAATCAAACGTGCTGCAAGCATAATAGATGATGTTATGACTGCTAAGGGTGCTACAGTTGATGAAAATTATCAGGATAAGGATTATACTATAAGATAATTATTTTAATTAAAAAAGAGGGCAACGACTCGATGTTGAGTGTTGCCCCTTTAGTGTTTTCTAATAGTATTTTTATTGCAATAATAATATTTATATAATACAATAAAGTAAGGCGAGGAGAATAAGAATATGAATATAATGTTTCAGGTAGCCGGCTTAGTCGTAATGATAGTAATCTTTATTTTCTATTTTACAGACAGAGAGGCAGCAGTAAAATCAAATAAATTATTCTTATATCAGGGTATTGCTATCACTACGTCTGTAGTAATAGATATTTTTTCTATTGTCTCAATTCATACTCCTAATTTAACATATTCCTTCCTATCCTATTTTTTAGCAAGAGCATATTGTATTTCATGCTTAGTAGTTGTATCAACTGCGTTATTATATGTTTTACTAGATACAGGCTTAAATAAGAAGAATTCTTTAATTATTAAAGCTATTGCTGGTGTATTATTCCTTGCTGGATGTGTACTTGCGATAGTATTACCACTTGAAATACATTCTGATTATGATGGATTAAATGATTATACAGCTGGTTTAGCTATTACTGTTACATTCATTATCGTATTTATAATAATGGCATTGACATTAGGTATAGCTATTGCTAAAAGGAAGCAGATGTATAAAAAGAGATTCTATGGTGTATGTATATTCCTAGGTATATGGGTATTAGGTGCAGGTATACAGGCACTTGTAAACTATGGATTAAGCTTTTTAAATGTAACAATATTATGTACATCATTTGCTGAAACATTAGGTTCACTAGTAATCTACATGATGCTTGAAAACCCATCATTTAACCTAGATAGAGTTACAGGCTCACTAAATCAAAGAGCTTTAGAGGAGTATTTACAGGATTGCTATAAGAAAAAGCTTAAAATTGGCTTTATTTTGATAGATTATGATACAACCGTATCTTCATCTATAATGGGCTATAATTCGTTTTCTAAGGCACTTACAGACCTTTTAAGAGAATATGGAGCTAAGAAGATATTTAAAAATGATAAGGATAACTTTATCGTTATTAGAGATTATGATACAAAAGCCTCTATTGAGGAAAGTATAGATAACTTTAAGGATGAGATATATCAAAGAAATAATATTAAATCTGAAATACCATTTAAGATTTTCTATTATAAGGATATTTCATTATTTTATGATGAAAATGATTTAATTCGTTCAATAACATATATAGTAGATAAAAGTAAATTTAAAGATAAGAGATTAATTGAGGTTAATAAACGTTTAGCAAACGAGGTTCACCAAAAATTCGTGATGGATAAGAAATGTGATTTAGCCTTCTCTAATCGTAATATTGAAGTGTTTTATCAGCCTATCTATTCTAATCAGGATTCAGCTTTTACTGCAGCTGAGGCGTTAGTAAGATTAAGGGATGAGGATGGAAACCTAATTTATCCAGGTGATTTCATCGAGGAAATGGAAAGAGATGGAAGAATTGTTGAATTAGGTAAAATAGTGTTTGAGGATGTATGTAAATTCATCAGTGAAAATGATATGGAAAAGCTTGGATTACATTACATCGAGGTAAATCTATCTGCAGTACAATGTATGCAGGAGCGTTTAGCCCAAACATATATTTCAATAATGAAGAAGTATAAGGTTAATCCTAAGTATATTAATCTAGAAATAACAGAAACTGCTCAATCTACTAGAAAAACATTATTAAAGAATATGGAAGTATTAAGAGAATATGGAGTATCATTCTCACTTGATGATTTCGGTACAGGTAATTCTAATCTTAACTATATCGTTGAGATGCCTGTTGAGATTGTTAAATTTGATAAGAGTATGGTTACATCATATTTTGAGAATAGAATTGCTTCATTCGTAATGAATTCTACAATTGATATGATTAAGTCATTAGGACATAAGATTGTATTTGAGGGAGTAGAGGAGGAAGCTCAAATATTCCAGGTTAAGCTAATGAAGGTTGATTATGTTCAAGGATATTTCTATTCTAAGCCAATTGATCAATATTCATTTATTCAATTTATCGATAAGCACAATAACAAGAAGGAAGATAATGTAGCGGCTTCTGTAGAAGAGCCTAAGGAAAGCTAAATATTCACACATCTATCCAAGTGATAGATGTTTATTTTTTTTAATAACAAAAAAAAATTGTAATTAGCTTTAGTCTAATTTATAATTGTAAATGATTTCGGAGGTATTGAAATTATGAAAAAAATTGAAATGAAGACTCCACTAGTGGAGATGGACGGAGATGAAATGACAAGAATCCTTTGGCAGATGATAAAGGATGAATTGTTATTACCATTCGTTGATTTAAAAACAGAGTATTATGATTTAGGCTTAAAGAAAAGAGAGGAAACTAAGGATCAAATTACTATTGATTCTGCCAATGCTACTAAGAAGTATGGTGTTGCAGTAAAATGTGCAACTATCACTCCTAATAAGCAAAGAGTAGAGGAATATAATTTATCTGAAATGTGGAAGAGTCCTAATGGTACTATTAGAGCAATACTTGATGGTACTGTATTTAGAGCACCAATAATTATTGATACTATTAAGCCAGTAGTTAAGAATTGGAAGAAGCCAATTACTATTGCACGTCATGCCTATGGTGATGTATATAAGGATACTGAGTTTAGAATTAATAAGCCAGGTAAGGCTGAATTATTATATACATCTTGTGATGGTGAGGTTGAACGCCAAACTATCTATGATTTTGAATGTGCTGGTGTGCTTCAGGGCTTATATAATAAGGATTCATCAATTGAATCATTTGCACATTCATGCTTTAAGTATGCTATAGATACAAAGCAGGATTTATGGTTTTCCACAAAGGATACTATTTCAAAGAAATATGATCAAACATTTAAGCTAAAGTTCCAGGATATATATGAGAAGTTCTATAAGGCTAAATTTGAGGAATTAGGTATTACATATTTCTATACATTAATCGATGATGCAGTTGCTAGAGTAATTAGAAGTGAGGGTGGCTTTATTTGGGCTCTTAAGAATTACGATGGTGATGTAATGAGCGATATGGTTTCAACTGCATTTGGTAGCTTAGCAATGATGACATCTGTTTTAGTTTCACCAGATGGAAATTATGAATATGAGGCTGCGCATGGTACAGTTACAAGACACTATTATAAGTATCTAAAGGGTGAGGAAACATCTACTAACCCAATCGCTACAATTTATGCATGGAGCGGTGCTTTAAGAAAAAGAGGAGAGCTTGATAATTTACCTGAATTAGTTAAGTTTGCTGATAACCTAGAGGCTTCATGTGTTAAGACTTTACTTGATGGAATTATGACTAAGGATTTAGTAAATTTAGTTGATAGTGGTGTTAGTGTTAAGAGTGTAAACTCAAAAGATTTTATACAAGAAATTAGAAAACGTTTAAGTAAGTTCTATAACTAATTGTTCATAAAAATGGCTTAAAATTAGCCATTTTTTTGTACTCCAAATATTGAACGAGTTCGAAAATAGGTATATAATTTTATACGAAGAAAGTGAGGAAAATGTATGAAGAAAAGATTATCATGGATTTTATTACCAGTATTCGCAATTGCACTTTTACTTGGTTTAGCAAGCTGTTCAAATGCGTATTCTGGAAACTACAAGGAGGTTACAGCTGAGGATTTAACTGCCGTTGAGGAAAAGCTTGCAAATGCTGAGGTAGAAGCACCTAAAACAACAGTATACGAGTTGACATCTAGTGCCAATATGTCAATGGATTTTTCTAATCTTGCAGAAGGTTTTGGTGATTTTTCTATAGGCGTTAATGGATCAACTAAATGTGAAGCAAAGGTTACATCACTTACTGATGAAACAAATAAGCTTGGCTATTCTAAGTTATATGTAAATGCAAGCTCAAAAATGGGCGATAAGTCTAGCTCATTAGTTGCTAATGTTGAAACTTGGATTTCTGGTGAAGAAGCATATGTTAATGCTGATGTTAAGGGTACAGGTGAATTTGCTGAATATACAGTTAACAAGAAGGTTAAGGGTACTATATCTCAAGTTGAAACTGTATTAGGAGGAGTTAATAATATTACTGAATCTTTCTTAAGCGGCGTTAATACTAATGTTTCATTAGATGAATTCCTTGAGGCATTAGGAGGAGTAGCTAACCAAGAGGGATTTAAGCTATATCAAGATGGTAATAAGTATAAGCTTGAGATGACACAAGGTTCAGGCGAAAACCAAATGAAGATGAATTTCTATCTAATAATTAATGAGAATAAGACATATCAAATGATGTATGAGGTTCCTCAATTTACATCAGGTGGAATGTCAATGGCTGTGACTGCAGAATTAAAGCCAACTACTAAGACTATTAATATGCCAAACGCTAATGATTTTACTCCAGCTAACTAATAGTTTATAATTATAACTTAAATGGTGACTTGTTCACCATTTTTGTTTTTTATAAAATACTACAAAAAAAGCATTTTCATACATAGTTACATATGTAACTATTAATTGAATAATACGAATTTATTTGTTATAATAGAAGAGATTATGCGAGGTGAGAGTCTTGAACAAATTTATAAGGAAGGCAAGAGTAATTATATTATTTGCAATTTCCGCTATTGCAACCGGATTATTTGGCTATTTTACATACTATAATCTTATTGTTAATACAGGAGAAAACAAATATGTATTCGCAATAGTATTTATGATTTTAACTGCAATTTCGTTAACTGCAGCTATAGCATTTATATTTATTTTTATTAACAGCGATAACAAAGCAAAAATTAAAGATTTGGATTTAAGATTAAAGAAGTGGACAAATATTTCATATCATGCCACTCAGGCTGGTGATGAAGCATTTAATAAATTGCCTATTGGTATTATTCTTTATGATGATGAAAATTTAGTAACATGGGCAAATCAATATGCTAAGAATATTTTCCATAGTAATCTAATTGATACACCAATCGATGGTATCTCACCTACATTGCTTGAAAGTGTAGTAAATGGGGCTGAAAGCATTCAGCTTAAGTTTGAGGATAAATACTATGATGTAACTCATAATGTTCAAAATGAGATTTTATATTTCTTCGATTCAACAGAAAGAGAAAATATTAAGATTAAGTACAACAATAGAATTACAGCAATTGGTATTATCGAGCTAGATAATCTTGAGGAATCACTTAAGAAGTTTGATATGCAAGAAAAAGCAAACATCAGAGGTCAAATTCTTGGTGAGATTTCTGATTATTGTGCTAAATATAATTGTTATATTCAAACACTTGTTGGCGATAGAATGAATATCGTTATGGATAAGCAAGCAACATTAAAGATGATTGATGATAAATTCTCTGTGCTAGATTCTATTAGAAACATTGCACAAAAGAACAGATTAAAGGCATCTATTTCAATGGGTGTTGCATGTTTCGATAATAACTATGATGATTTAGGTCTATTTGCTCAAAACGCTATCGAGCTCGCTGAAAAGCGTGGTGGTGACCAGGTAGTAGTTAACCTTGAAAATGAGCAAATCAAATTCTTCGGTGCTAGAACAAACTCACTTGAGAAGAATACACTAGTTGAAGCTCGTATGCAATCTATCGGATTAAAGGAAGCAATCGAGGGTTCATCAAATGTTGTATTAATGTGTCATAAATTTGCTGACTGTGATGCGATAGGATCAATGATAGCAGCATTCCATATGGCTATTAGCTCTAACATAGATGCTAAGATGGCATTTGACCCTGATCTTGCCGATGTAACAGTTAAGAAGATATATGAAAAGATTAAGAAGGAGCCAGCAATAGCTCAAAACTTCGTTTCATTATCACAGGCTATGGAATTAATTAAGCCACAGACATTATTATTGATTACTGATACACAATCACCATCATTAGTAATGTTCCCTGATCTATTCAATAAAGCAAAGAGAATTTCAATTATTGACCACCATAGACCAGGTGAAATTGGCTATAGTGACTATTTAACATATTATCTAGACTCGAGTGCATCAAGTGCAGTAGAATTATGTACTGAAATGTTTATGTTCTACAACTCAGATATTAAGCTATTACCACTTGAGGCATCAATTATGCTTGCTGGTATAATCGTAGATACAAACAATTTCACACAGCGTTCAGGCTCAAGAACATTTGAAGCTGCAGCAACACTTAAATCTATGGGTGGCGAAATGATATTCGTTCGTAAGCTACTTCAGGAGCCACTAGAGAGTGAGAAGCTATTCGCACAAGCATTAGGTAAGGCTTGGATTTACGGAGATAGATTTAGTATTGTATGCTTAGATGAAACTCAAAGAATTCCAGATAGAACAACACTTGCTAAAATATCTGATAAGCAGCTAACAATTGATGGTGTTGAGGCATCATTTACAATTGGTAGAATTACTCAGGATATAGTTGGTATTTCAGCAAGAAGCTTAGGAGACTCAATTAATGTTCAAATCATTATGGAACAAATGGGTGGTGGAGGTCACTTCAATAGTGCCGCTACTCAAAGAAAAGATGTATTAATTGAGGATTTACAAAAGGAATTACTTGAAATATTAAGGTTAGAGTACGTTGAAGGAGGTACTGGAACAATGAAGGTTATTTTAATTGCCGATGTTAAGGGTAAAGGTAAGAAGGGTAATATTATTGAGGTAGCTAATGGTTATGCTAACTTCCTAATTAGCAATAAGCAGGCTTTACCAGCTACTGATGAAAACCTTGCTAACTACGAGCGTCAAAAGGAACAACAAAGAATTGAAGCTGAAAATAATAGAAACCTATTATTAAAGTTCAAGGATGATATTCAAGGAAAAACAATCAATATTAAGATGAAGATTGGTCAGGATGGAAAGAACTTTGGTAAGATTACTACAAAGCTTGTATGTGATGAATTCGAAGCACAAACAGGTATCCATCTAGATAAGAGAAAGGTTGAGCTTCCTGCAGAAATTAATTCAATTGGTATTTTCACAGGTACAGTAAAGCTTGACACTGATATTATTGCACAATTCCAAATTAAGGTAGAAGAAAAGTAGGTATTTAGTTCATGGCTGTTAGTAAGCAGGTTAGATTACCTCAGGAGGTCGAAGCCGAAATAGCTATTTTAGGTAGCTTATTCCTAGATCCTAACAAAATGACTGTTGCTATGGATTTATTGGATTCGGATGACTTCTTTGATAATAGAAACAAGTTAATATTTAAGGTAATGACGTCCCTAACTTCAGAGGGCAAGGCCATTGATGCTACTACAGTTGTTGGACGTCTAAGCGCTAATGGGGAATTAGAGCTATCAGGTGGCTTAGATTATATTTCTTCATTAGCAATGTATGAGTATACATCAAGTCATATAGAAACATATATCGAGCTTGTAACACAGGCATCCCTAAGAAGAAAGTCTATTTATCTACTTCAGGAGCTTGCTGAAGAGGGATTTGATGCTCAGGTTTCTAGTGATGTATATCTTGAAAAGATTGAAAAAGAAGTTTTTGAATTATCAAAAAGAAAAAATGTTCAAGGCTTTAGGCCTATATCAGAAGTAAGTGCAAAGGTATTTGAAAATACAGAAAAGCAATCAAAGCGTGGTTCTAATATTATCGGACTAGATACAGGTTTTGATAAGCTAAACAAGCTTACTCAAGGCTTTTTACCTGGTCAGCTAATTATTTTAGCTGCAAGACCAGGTGCTGGTAAGAGTGCTATGTCGCTAAACTTAGCATTTAATATCGCTACAAGAAATAATGTTGATGTAGCTATATTCTCACTTGAAATGCCAAGTGAGCAACTAGTTGAAAGATTGATTGCATCTGATTCATCAATTTCACTTGCCAATATTAAGGATGGTAATTTAGATAAAAGTGCTTGGATTAGATTTAATACAAGTATTAGTAAGTTATCAAATGTAGGATTATATTTTGATGATTCTCCTAATACAACTATTTCAACTATAAGAGCAAAATGTAGAAATAAAAAAGCCGAGAAGAATTCAAAGCTTGGCTTGGTAATTGTAGATTATCTACAGCTAATTGAAGACCCAACTTCAAAGAGCACAGTAGAAAAGGTAACAAGAATTACACGTGGATTAAAGCTAATGGCTAGAGAGCTTGAGGTGCCAGTAATTGCACTATCTCAGCTATCACGTGATATTGAAAAGCAAAATGCTGCTAGTAAGGCTCAGGATTCAACTAAGCAGGGAAGAGAACCAGAATTATCAGATTTACGTGATTCAGGTTCAATCGAGCAAGATGCGGATATAGTTATGTTCATCCACAGAAAGGATTTAAGAACATCAGACGCAAAGCTAATCATTAGAAAGAATCGTTCAGGCTCAAATGGAGATGTGCCTATGATTTTTACTGGTGAGCATCAAAGGTTTAAAGAAAAGGTAAACGAGGAAGAGTAGTATGTTAGATAGATTAAAGCTTATGGAGGCTAGATATAACGAAATTAATGAGCTTTTAACAAAGCCAGAGATTTTAAGTGATATTAAGAAGCTTACAGAATTATCAAAGGAGCAAAGATCACTTGAAAAGGTTGTTATGCTATTCCATGAGCAAACTAAATTAGAGGAATCATTAGATGATTTAAAGGAAATGAAGAAGTCTAGTGATTCAGAGCTTGCTGAAATGGCAGAATTAGAATATGAGGAAGCAACTAAGAGAATAGATGAGATTGCTGAAGAAATTAAGGTTTTATTATTACCAAAGGACCCTAATGATGAAAAGAACGTTGTTGTTGAAATCAGAGGCGCAGTTGGTGGTGATGAGGCTAACATTTTCGCTGGTGATTTATTTAGAATGTATTCAAAGTATGCAGAATCAAAGGGCTGGAAGATACAGGTAGTAGATTCTATGCCATCAGAAATGGGTGGATTCTCACAAATAGAGTTTATGGTATCAGGTGAAATGGTTTATTCATTCTTAAAATATGAATCTGGTGCCCATAGAGTTCAAAGAGTTCCAGCTACAGAATCAAAGGGTAGAATTCATACTTCAGTAGCAACTGTACTTGTAATGCCAGAGGCTACAGAAATTGATTTCAAGCTTGATATGAATGATATTAGAGTAGATACATTCTGTTCATCAGGTCCTGGTGGACAGGGAGTAAATACAACCTATTCAGCTGTAAGAGTTACACATATTCCTACAGGAATGTTTGTAGCATGCCAAACATATCGTTCTCAGCATGAGAATAAGGCTGCAGCATTACAGCTATTAACAACAAGATTATATGACCAGCTGGTTAGAGAAAAGGAAGAAGCTGAGGGTGCTGAGCGTCATTCTCTAGTTGGTAAGGGTGATAGATCTGAAAAAATTAGAACATATAACTGGCCAGATAATAGAGTAACTGACCATAGAATAGGCTTAACTCTTAATAGATTAGATGCTATTATTGAAGGTAAGCTAGACCTTGTAATTGAAGAATTAATCAACGAGGATCAAAAGAGAAAATTAGCTCAAGAGGATGCTATAAAACTATAATGTGCTATGTTTATCATAGCATTTTGTCTTAAGAAAGGGGGTAGCTGCAATGC
>JAEELU010000149.1 GCA_016282815.1 Acholeplasmatales bacterium | reverse complement strand
ATGAGGTATTAGATATTAGAGCCAAGAATAAAAGCCTTGAATCATTAAGATTAGAATATGAGGTATTAAAGAAGAATATCAAGGTACCTATTAAATATGAATCTATCTCAAAGGATATGAATGAATCTAATTTCCCTACAGATGAAAAGATATCATTTATCAGTAGTAAGGTAGATAAATATAATAATATCAAGAGTGTAGTTATGGCTCATAATATTACACCAGAAAAGAAAAAGCCAGTTGTTGGTATATTGCTTACAATATTCTCTGGTCTATTATTACTTGCAGGCTTAACATTCATATTATTGATGACATTTAAGATTGTACAGAATATGTGGATATTAGGTATTGCACTAACTGTAGGCAGTCTATTTGGATTTATTGGTGCTCTTGCAGGCTTCTTAGTTAATAATGCTAGAAACCAGGATAAGCTCGTTGGTGGTAATGTAAAAGCTTATGACTTTGAATTACGTGAAACAGAGGTTATATTAAGAGAATTCTTCTCTAAATATCATCTATATTCAAGTGACTTTAGTAATAATCTTTATATTGTTAGAAGTAATATGGAAAAATATAAGGAAGCACGTTTAGAATATGATGAGGTAATGAAGGCTAATTCGACACTAGAGAATAAGATTAAAACACTTGATAATGAGGTTAGCCATTTCCTTAACCAATTTAAGTCAACACCTAATTTAACAGTAGAAGAAAAAATCGGTGAGCTTAATACCCACCTTAGAAATCAAAAGGTATTATATAATACGTTACTTGAAAAGAAGGATGCTAAGAATTATTACATCAAGAGTAATGGATTAGATAAGATATCAGATAATAATGAAAGTATTGATGAATTAAATCATCAGCTTGAGGAATTAGATAATAAGATACTTGATTATAATAAGAGTATTAATTTAATTAATCAGGAGCTTTTAGAGATTGAGACAGATTCTTTAAGCATCGATGATTTAATATATGAAAGAAATGAGTTAATTCAAGAAATTAATAAGCTTGAAAATGAATTAAGATTATTAGAGCTATCTATTACATATTTATCTAAATCACAAAACATTTTATTAGAAAAATATGTAAGACCAATGAAGGAAAGCGTCAATAAATATGTAAATATATTACTTGATAGTAATAAGGAATATAGTATTGATGTTAACTTCAATTTCAAGTTTGTTACTAAGGATGGATTAAAGGATATTGAGAATTATTCAAAGGGATATCAAGCAATTATCTCATTATGTATGAGACTTGCCTTAATTGATTGTCTATATCCAAATGAAAAGCCATTTGTTATATTTGATGATCCTTTTATTAATTTTGATGATAATAAATTAAATTTATGTAAGGGATTAATCACAGATATTTCTAAGCAATATCAGACAATTTATTTTACTTGTCATGAATCAAGGAAGATTTAGGTTATGGAAGATAGGCTAAGTAAATATTTAAAATCAATTGTAGATTATAATTATGAAAAATTTGAGGATTATGATTTATTCAAATTTGAAGCTACATTTGATGAAATAAAAAAAGAAATAAAGCTATATAGAGGTAACGAAAGCTTTAAGATTACCACAGCATTTGAATGCCCTATTTGTAATAATGATGTATTTATAGCTATAAATAGCTTTAATAATGCATCAGAAAGCTTTAAGGCATATCATAATGGCAGTGATGTAATAATAGAATGTAATAGCTATTATTCTGATATTTTAATGAATGTAATTGAGGTATTAGATGAGCTAATGACAGATGATTATGAATACATTGTTGAGCTAATAAAGGTAATCGATAAAAACAATAAGATCGATAAGGCAGAGCTTTTAGAAAATGTTATTTCTATATTGAATGAGGGAAAAAATGAATAGTTATACTAAAATCAAAGAAAAATATATAGATGAAATAGATGCTAAAATGGTGATTTATAGCCATAATAAAACTAAAGCACGTATCGCAACAATAGAATGTGATGATGATAATAAGGTATTTTCAATTGCCTTTAGAACTCCACCTATTGATAATACAGGCTTAACTCATATACTTGAGCACTCAGTTTTATGTGGTTCAGATAAATACCCTGTAAAGGATCCATTTGTTGAATTATTAAAATCATCACTTAATACATTTTTAAATGCATTTACATTCGCTGATAAAACAATGTATCCATGTGCTAGTAAAAATGATAAGGACTTTAAGAATATTATGGATATTTATATGGATGCTGTATTCCATCCAAATATCTATAAGCATAAGGAAATATTTTTACAGGAGGGCTGGCATCATCATTTAGAGAATAAGGATGATGATATCACAATTAATGGTGTTGTATATAATGAGATGAAGGGAGCATTCTCTGATCCTCAGGAAATACTATCTAGATTAATTAAGCAATCATTATTCCCTGATAATCAATACAAGTTCGAATCAGGTGGAGATCCTAAATATATTCCTGATTTAACATATGAATCATTTTTAGATTTCCATTCTAAATATTATTCAGCCTCAAATTCATATATATTTATTTATGGTAATTGTGATATGAATGAAAGATTAGAATATTTAGATAGAGAATATTTATCTAAAATGGATTATGTAGATTTTGATACTGAAATTAAATATCAAAAGCCATTTAAGCAAAGTAAATTTAAAACAGCTTATTATGAAGCATCAGGTGATTTAAAAAATAAAACATATTTAAGCTATAATGTTACATTACCAACTACATTAGATAATAAAAAGCTAGTTGCAGTAGATACATTAATCACTCAGCTATTTAATGTTACTGGTGCCCCAATAAGAGAGGCTATTATTAAAAATAAAATAGGTGATGATGTTGATGTATCATTTGATACAGAATTATTACAGCCTATGATATCAATAGTAGTATCTAATTCAAATTCAAATATGGAAGAAAGGTTTATTGAGCTTGTTGATGATGAGCTTAATAAAATAATAAATAAGGGATTAGATAAGGATTCAATTTTATCTATTATCAATCATTCTGAATTTACAACAAGAGAAAAACCATTCTCACCATCTATGCCTAAGGGATTATTAATAATATTAGATGCTATGTCTACATGGCTATATGATGATAATAATCCATGGGGTAAGCTAGAAATCATTAATTACTTTAAGGAATTAAAGGAAGAATTAAATGATGGCTATTTTGAAAAGCTAATTAAGGAAGTATTCTTAGATAATAGAAATAAAAGCTTTGTAAAGCTTGTACCAGAAGAGAATCATTCTAAAAAGGAAAATGATAAGCTAGTAGCTAAGCTAAAGGAATTTAAGAAATCATTAAGTAATGATGAGATAGATAGAATATATAATGAAACTAAGAATTTAGCTATATATCAATCTAATCCTGATAGTATAGATGCCTTAAATTCTATACCTAAGCTTAAGCTTAATGACATTCAAACTAAGCCAGAAGCATTTAATTTAGAGGTAATAAATTTAGATTATAAGCTTTTATATAGTAAATATCATACTAATGGTATAGGCTATGCTAAATATTATTTTGATATAAGTGATATAAATGATGAGGATTTAAAATATCTAAATTTATATTCAATGTTTTTAAAGAGATTAAATACAAAGAAGCATTCTTATTTTGAATTAAATGAAATGATAAGAAATTATTTAGGTACATTATCCTTTAATTTAAATTCATTTATAACAATGGATAGAGAGGCTAAGGTAAGATTTAGTATTACATCATCATTCCTAGATGATAATATTAATTATTTTTATGAATTATTAAATGAAATATTATATGATACTGACTTTAGTGATGAAAAGAGATTATATGAGCTTGTTGCAGAAGCAAGAGCTAATTTAGAATCAAGTGTATCTGGTAAGGGTCATGTTATTGCTTTAAATAGAGCTATGTCATTTTATAGCTATAGCTATTATGTAAATGATTTATTAAATGGTATTGGCTATATAGATTTCATTAAGGATATATTTGATAATTTCAATGATAGAAAAAGAATTATAATAGAGAAATTTAATAAATTTAATAAGCTATTTAGTAAATCTAATTTTGTATCAGGATATACTGGAAAGGAATTAGAAAGCTTTAAGGAAGTATCAAATAAATTCTATAATAATTTACCTAATGATATAGATTATCAAAAGACTTTATATAAGCCAAACATTCATAGTGAAATAATTGGTACACCATTTAATGTTAATTTTGTAGCACTTGCAAGCTATAATGATAGAAAGCTTACAGGAGCATCAGATGTTTTATATAACATATTATCACTAGATTATTTATGGGATAGAATTAGAGTTCATGGTGGAGCCTATGGTGCATCACTTAAAATTGATGATGTAGGTAATATAGGATTTACAAGCTATCGTGATCCTAATATTGATTTGACAATTGAAAATTATAATAAAATTGTAGAATACATTGATAGCCTAGATTTTAATGATGATGAATTATTAAAATTCAAGATTGGTGCATTAGGTAATAAGCAATTAGTATTACATAATAGAGATAAGGGTGAGCTTGCTAGAAGTATGTATTTTAGAGGTGTAACCTATGAAATGAGAGAAAAAAGATATGAGGAGCTTGTTAATACTAATACAGTAGATTTAAGAAAAATGAAGGATGTATTTAAAGAGGTTTTATTAAATCCAAGTGTTTGTGTTATAGCATCTACAAATGGAATCGATAAGACAAAAATAGAATTTGATGTTAAAAGAAAGCTATGAAAATAACAGAAGAAGCAAAAAAATTTATAAAAAGTAATTATAATGAGCAAATTAATGGTATAATAATAAATATTAATAAATCATGCTGTTCAATTGGTGAGGATATTAGAATAGCCTTTGGTTATGTCGATAAGGATTATTTTATCGTAGATGATATTAGGGTGTTTTGTGATTCTTATACCAAGAAATTAATAGATGATTTAGTGATAGACTATAAAAATAATATGATTGTATTTGGAGATGATTAGAGTGAGTAAAAAAAGAATTGCAGTATCAATCGCATTTAATTCATTGTTATTAATTGTCCTAATTAGAGCGATAGTTAATATCGTAGTAAATATTAATTTGGAGCCAGCGTTGTACTTTGAGTACTTGTTTGGGGTTATTAAGCTAGCTGAAATTATATGCCCAATGCTATTGGCAATATTAACATTTGTGTATATTATTGCACTATTCCATTCATATGCAAGTGGTAATAAGGTACCAAGATTTATAGACGCTACAAGGCTTATATTAGTTTCAACTCAAATAGCTATAATGCTTGTAGAGCTATGCATTTTATGTCCATATCGTGGAGCATTTGATATATCTGGATATAATATTTATATATTCTATGCAATACCACTTATGACAATTATTGCATTTTTACCAACTAGAAGCGAATATAGTGTATTTGGATTATTATACGCAAATATATTAGCTGTACTATATCTAGCAACAATCATAGTATTATCAGCATTTAATATCATTGAAAACCCATATAAATTCCTAAATGTAATGACACAGGACATTTATAAGAGTATAATAAATATCGTAATAATTTTAGCGGCTACCACTATGACAGCAGGAATATTCATGTTGATAGCAAGGCCAAGAGGGAAAGATTCAGTTATTGGAAAGTGAGGATGGCTAATAAATAATTAGCCTATGATTTATGAAAATCGGATTATTTGGTTATGGAACTATAGGTAAAGGAGTTTATACTTTAGTAGAAGGCTTAAGAAAAAAGTATGACTGTGAAATTGTAAAGGTATTTGATTTACCTATAAAAAGAGAGATGCTTGGAGACAAGCTCGTATGTGATATTAATGAGATAGTTAATGATAAGTCTATCGATTTAGTAGTAGAGGTATTAGGTGGACATGATTTACCTTATGAGGTAATTACAAAATCTCTTTCAAGTGGTAAGAGTGTAGTTACTGCAAATAAGGAGGTTGTAAGTAATCACCTTGAGGAATTTATTAATTTAGCACATAAGAACAATGTTTCATTCTGCTTTGAAGCATCTGCAGGTGGAGGAATTCCACTAATCAGACCATTAATCGATAATGTTAAGGTTAACGATGTTAATAATATTTTTGGTATCCTAAATGGTACTACAAATTATATTTTAACTAAAATGGATGAGGATGATTTATCATTCGAGGAGGCTTTAGGTCTAGCTAAAATCAATGGATTCGCAGAAGCTAACCCAACTGCTGATTTAGAGGGCTTAGATATCGTTAGAAAGATTAATATCCTATCATCAATTGCTTTTAAGGGTAATATTTCTAATGATAGTATTTATCATTACCCTATAAGTGGTGTAAATAAGCAAATATTAAATAATATCAAGGAATTAGGCTATGCCCTAAAGTATGTTGCATCATCATATAGAGATGGTGATAATGCGATTATTAGAGTAGAGCCAACTATGGTTAAGCTTAACCATCCTTTCGCAAGCATAAAGAATGAATTTAACGCAGTATTATATACTGGTTCTACAAATGGTGATTTAATGTTCTATGGTAAGGGTGCAGGCTCAATTCCTACAGCAACTGCAATTGTTGCGGATGTTGTATCAATCCTTGAGAATAGAGCTTATATCGAATATAACAATACAAGAAAATTAAGTATTAATACTATCGAAAAGGTAGATTATAAGTATTATATCGTTAACGATAAGTTTGTTGCAGAGTTTAAAGAAAACGTTAGTGATGAGGAGCTATTATCTTCTAGATTTTACGCAAGAGTATTATAATAAGAGGGTGTTACTTTGCTAGATAAGTTTTTCGACGATAAAAGAGAATTACTTGATAATCTAACACAAATATTTATGAGAGATGTTATCGTACAATATATGGAACATCTTATAAAAAATAATATTGAGTTCACATTTGGAATTTTAGATATCGATAATTTTAAAAATATAAATGATAGCTATGGACATCTTGTTGGAGATGAGGTACTTAAGGTTGTTTCTTTAAGTATGCTTAAAATTTGTAAAAATAGAGGTGTAGTAGGAAGATATGGTGGAGATGAATTCATATATGTCTTTCCTAAAATAACAGATTATGATGATGTATGGCATGTCGCATTTGATATTTTAAAATCAGTAAGTAAAATTACATTTGAAAATCATGAGGAAATAGTATTATCCTATACACTAGGATTATCAAGATTCCCACTTAATGGTAAAACAGTAGATGATTTATTTGAGCTTGCTGATAAGGCATTATATCGTGGTAAGATGAAGGGTAGAAATTGTTTTATAATTTATTTACCTGAAAAGCATGCTAATATCGATTTAAAGGGTAAAAGAGATACTATTAATAGCCCGCTTTATATACATAATAAGATTTATGAGTTTCTTCATGGAGCTAATGATTTAGATAAGTCATTACAAAATGTGATTAATTATATTGGTTCTTACCTAATGATTGATCATATGTGTATTGAAACAAAGGATAAGCTAAAATATGAGTATGTACATCCTATTTCATCAAAGAAATCAGGCTTCTTAAAGCTTGGATATGATTTAATTAGAAATACTATGACAAATAGTGGAATCATATTTGAGAATACTGTTTTATTATCTAAGAATAAAAAAACAGATAAATTAATGATGACACTTGAGGCACAAAGTATATATTCTGAGGTACTATGTGAAATCAGGGTTAAAAATGATGTATATGGATATCTTAGATGTGATATGGTGTCTATGGATACAGGTAGAATTTGGCAACAAGAGGATTTAGTTACTCTTCATTTATTAGCAATTGTAATAGGATTAGTTATGGAGGCAAAGGGTGAATAATTTCACCCTTATATTTTTATGGATATTTATGTAGATGATTATAAGGAAATAAGTGATGAATTAGATACAAATGCTATCAATAGAGCTATAGCTATAGCTAAAGAGGATGATAGAGTAGTATTTAAAAATAGATTATATATTTCAGGAACAATAAAATTAAAAAGTAATTTAAATATTTATTTTAAGGATGGAACCCATCTTAAGGCCTGTGATAATCTATCATGCTTTTCAAATGGAGTTAAATTTAATGATAAGCTAGATGTTAATACCTTTATTAATTGTGATTATGATGGTATGCCAAAGCTATTTTTTATCTATGGTAAGGATATAGAGAATGTAAAAATATCAGGTAATGGTATTATTGATGGTAATGAGGAAATATTTTATGGAGAAATTACACCTGATTATATAGAGGGTGCATTTTATCCTAGAATGCCATTATTTTATATAGAAAATGCTAAAAATCTATTTATTGGTAATGTTACATTAACTAAAAGTGCCTTTTGGACACTACATTTAGTTGGCTGTGATGGTGTTAGCATTGATAATATTAAGGTATTAAATAATAGAACTATGCTAAACGCTGATGGAATTGACCCTGATCATTCTAAAAATATACTAATTGAAAATTCATATATAGAATCTGCAGATGATTGTATAGCAATTAAAAATACAGAGCATTTTGGTAAATATGGTGATACTCATAATATCGTAGTAAGAAATTGTACATTTAAATCAACTAGTGCAGCACTAAAAATAGGTACCGAAACATGTGGTGATTTTAATGATATTATCTTTGAGGATATCAAAATATTAGATAGTAATAGAGCTATAGCCGTTCAATTACGAGATTTTGGTAATATAAGAAATGTAAAATTTAATGACATTGATATCGAAACACATATGTTTAATCATAAGGCATTCTGGGGTAAGGGAGATGCGATAGCCATAACCTCAGTAAGAAGAAATGATAAAACTATATTGGGTAAAATAGAAGGATTAGAATTTAATAATATTAAGGCTAAATCAGAGCATGGCATATTCCTATATGGTAATATGGAAAATTTAAGCTTTAATAATGTTGAAATTAATCTATACGATGAAACAAATTATGATAAAAGAATTTATGATTTAAGGCCTACAGAGGATTTAAAGCTTATCGATACTGACCCAGTAGCTATTTATTCTAAATATGCTAAAAATATTAAATTTAAGAGTTTTAAGCATAATAATTTCTACGATTTATTAAATAAAGATAGTGATTCTAACATTTATTTTGAATAAATTAATAAAAATATGTTATAATTGTTATACTTAAGGAGGTAATCGATATGAAATATGTAATTACTGTAGGACGTGAGTATGGAAGCGGTGGTAGATTCATCGCAAGTTTGGTAGCTAAGGAGCTTGGAATCCCTTTTTATGATAACGAGCTAATCACTGAAGCTTGCAAGAATTCTGGACTTTCTCCAGCTATTTTTGAAACCTTCGATGAGAAAACTGATGGATTCTTTTCAGCTGCTGGAATGTATAGCTATGATATGAGCCTTTCACAAAAGGTATTTTTAGCTCAGTTTGAAGCTATTAAGAAGATTGCGGAGGAGGGCTCATGCGTAATAGTTGGTAGATGCGCTGACTTCGTTTTAAAGGATAATCCTAATTTGTGCAGTATATTTATTTGTGCACCAATGGAGGATAAGGTTAAAAGAGCAGTTGAGCACTATGGACTAAAGCCTGAGAAGGCAGAATCTCAAATCGTAAAGAAGGATAAGAAAAGAAGAGGCTATTATAATTTCTATACTGACCTAGATTGGGGTAAGGCCTCAAATTATGATTTATGTATCAATTCTAAGATTGGAATTGAAAATTCTGTAAGAGTAATAATTAATTATGTAAAGGAAAGATTTAACCTTGATAAGTAGTACAAAGGAATATGCCACCTATATCATCAAAAGCTTAAATTTAAATAATCAGCCTGTTGAAATAGTATCTCCTATAGAATGCAAGGAGCTTGTGGATGTATTAAAGGAATATTTATTAAATTCTAATATAACTGTTTACGTTACCTTCACTAATTTCATTAATGGATATAGTGATAGAGGTAAGGAATTTTATGATAGATTGATGAATGATAAATTTGTTAGAATAACAATAGTTTCATCATTTACTATTCCTAAAAGTAAGGGCTATATAGAATCTCAAACACCTAAAATGCGTTCATACTTTTACAACAATATAGCTCAAAGGGTGATGTGTGCATATCCAAATACAACCTGGGCAAGACGTCTAGGAATGAATTATAGTGAGCTAAAGAAGAGCATTATTGATTTATCTATGAAGGAAAATTATATGCTTAAATATATAGATAGATTAAACAGTCTACCTATTAGATCATTATATATTACTACATCATTAGGTACTAACCTAAAAATAGGATTAACAAAGGGCTTTTCGTTTAATAGTGGTTTTATTAAAACTGTAGATGATATTAGCTTTTTACCTAATATACCAGCACTAGAAATATATACATCACCTTTAAAGGATAGAGTAGATGGAGTAGTAGTTGGTAGTAAGCCTGTACATATTAATAATAGAGTAATTAATGATTTTATGATTGAATTTAAGGATGGTAAGATTATTAATTCTCACGGAATTGATTCGATTATATCTATGGATGAATCGTTAAATTATGTAGGAGAAATAGGCATATCTATTTTTAATGATATGGTTTTTTATAATACACTATTAGATGAAAATACAGCTACACATTTAGCCTTAGGTAATTCATATAATATGGGTATTTTAAAGAGTGAAAGAGGTAAGATTAATAGAAGTAAGCATCATATCGATTTACCCTTTGGTACAAAGGATATAATGATTACGTTCCTTGATAGAAATGATAATATATTGGCAGTATTCGATAATAATGAGGTAGTATTTAGAAATAACGATGAGAACGTGTGATTTACATAATGATAAGCAGAGCTACGAAAGAGTGAAATATGATTTGGCAAATGAAATAAGATTTGCCAAAAGAGAAGCTGATAAGCTATTATGTATTATTTCTGGATATGGCTCAACAGGAGGTAGCCATAAGATTAAAAATTATCTTATAGAGCTACTAGATGAATATAAAGTTAAGAATACTATTAAGGATTATATCCTTGGGGATGATATTGATATATTTAATGTTAAATATCAGTCCTTTATAGGTAGAGAAAAAATACCTGAAAGTATCAAAAAAAGCCATAATAAAGGCATTATTTTGGTGTCTGTTTAATTAAAACGTTTTCAATTAAACAAATTTAATTTTTTGAAATTTGTCGTTTTTATTTGATTATGAAATTTTATTTTTATAATTGATAGAAATGACAAATTTTATTTTATTTAATGGATATTATTATAAAATTCTATTCAAAGGAGAATAAATATATAATTGACTTTTGTATTATAAGTGATATAATAAAAAAGACATTTGTTTAAAAAAATCTATATATAATATATATAGAGGAAAGGGTGGTATTGTGAAAAGACACACACTATCTGTATTAGTTAATAATCATATGGGTGTTCTATCTAGAGTTGCTGGATTATTCTCAAGACGTGGATACAATATTGAAAGTATTTCAGTAGGTACTACAGAGGATAAGAATATTTCTAGAATGACAATTGTCGTTGACTGCGAGGATGATATTTATCATCAAATTAAAAATCAATTAGCAAAGCTTATGGATGTTATTACTATTGATGAATTCTTTGATGGTGAATGCGTAAAGAGAGAGCTTGCGTTAATTAAGATTGATTCTAAGAATGAGAAGCGTAGCCAGATACTTGAGATTGCAAATATCTTTAGAGCACACGTTATCGATGTTACTAATAATACAATGATTCTTGAGATTACAGGTGATCAAAGTAAAATATCAGCTATAATTTCAATGCTAGAGGATTTCGGAATTAAGGAAGTCATTAGAACTGGCGCAACTGCAATGGCTCGTGGAGAGAGCGAATTGAAAAATAATAAGTAAGAGGTAAGGAGATTTTAAAAATGGCAGAGGCAAGAATTTTTTATCAAAAGGACTGTGATTTAAATTATTTAAAGGGTAAGACAGTCGCAATTATCGGTTATGGTTCACAAGGACATGCACATGCATTAAATTTACATGATTCTGGTGTTCATTCAATCGTAGGTTTATATAAGGGATCTAAGTCTTGGGACAAGGTAATTAAGCAAGGTCTTGAGGTTTATGAAACAGCAGAGGCTGTAAAGAAGGCTGATATCGTAATGATATTAATTAATGATGAAAAGCAAGCAGAAATGTACGAAAAGGACATTAAGCCAAATTTAAGACCTGGTATGATGTTAATGTTCGCTCATGGTTTCGCAATTCATTTCAACCAAATCGTTCCACCAAAGGATATCGATGTTGCAATGATCGCACCTAAGGCTCCAGGACATACAGTAAGAAGTGAATATCAAGCTGGTAAGGGTACTCCATGCTTAATCGCTGTTGAGCAGGATGCTACAGGTAAGGCTTGGGAATTAGCTAAGGCATATGGTGCTGGTATCGGTGGTGCTAGAGCTGGTTTACTTGAAACTAACTTCAAAACTGAGTGTGAGACTGACCTATTCGGTGAGCAAGCAGTATTATGTGGTGGTGTTTGTGCATTAATGCAAGCAGGCTTCGAAACATTAGTTGAGGCTGGATACGACCCAAGAAACGCATACTTCGAGTGCGTTCATGAAATGAAGCTAATCGTTGATTTAATTTATCAATCAGGATTCGCTGGTATGAGATATTCTATTTCTAATACTGCAGAATATGGTGATTATATCACTGGACCAAAGATTATTACTGAGGATACTAAGAAGGCAATGAAGAAGGTTTTAGCTGATATCCAAGATGGTACATTCGCTAATGACTTCTTAACAGTTATGTCTTCATCTACACGTCAAGCTAAGTTCAAGGCTCTACGTGAGAAGGCAGCTAACCATCAATCAGAGAAGGTTGGTGCTGAAATCCGTAAGTTATATAGCTGGAATAACGAAGAAGAGAAGTTTATTAACAATTAATTATAAATAACTTTATACATAGAAGTGGAAGGGATAAAAATCTCTTTCCACTTTTACGTTATAATTTGGGGGTTGATATCTTGAAAATAGAGATATTCGATTCGACATTACGTGATGGTGCTCAGGCTGAGGGAATTAGCTTTTCAGTGTCAGATAAAATCAAAATCGCTAAGGTACTAGATGATTTAGGAATTGATTTTATCGAGGCTGGAAATCCTGGTTCTAACCAAAAGGATTTAGAGTTCTTTAAGGAAGCTCAAAATATCAAATTTAAAAATTCTAAGCTTGTTGCATTCGGCAGTACAAGAAGATGCAATATCAAGGCAGAGGATGATTTAAATTTAAAGGCTTTGCTTGAGGCTAAAACTGAATATGTATGTATATTTGGTAAATCATCATTATTCCATGTCGAAAAAATCATTAATACTACTGGAATTGAGAATCTAGAGATGATCAAGGATAGTATTAAGTTCTTAAAAGATAATAATAAGCATGTATTTTTTGACGCTGAGCATTTCTTTGATGGCTATAAATCAGATAGAGATTATGCGATTTTATCATTAAAGACAGCAGAAGATGCTGGTGCTGATAGAATTATATTATGTGATACTAATGGCGGAACATTCCCTGATGAGATGATTTCAATACTTGAGGATGTTAAAAAGAATATAAATATTCCAATTGGTATTCATGCTCATAACGATTGTGGTATGGCAATATCTATTTCAGTACTTGCAGTAATGTATGGCTGTAAGCAGGTTCAGGGTACATTCTTAGGATATGGCGAAAGATGCGGTAATGCTAATTTATCAGCTATTATTGCCAATCTAGAGCTTAAGAAGGGATATGATTGCTTACCTAAGGGTAATATTTCATATTTAACTGCAGCAGCTAAAGAGGTTGCAGAAATATCTAATTTTAAATTAGGCTATAACCTTCCTTATGTTGGTTCAAGTGCATTTTCACATAAGGCAGGAATGCATATAGATGGTGTATATAAAAACTCAAAATCATTTGAGCATATATCACCAGAGGTTGTAGGAAACGAAAGAAGATTCTTAATTAGTGAGGTAGCTGGTAAGTCAACAGTTATCGCAAAAATTAATAAAATCTATCCTAATGTTGATAAGAATGATCCTAATTTAACAAAGATCATTAATACAATTAAGGAGCTAGAATTTGGTGGATACCAGTTTGAAGGAGCCGATGCTTCATTTGAGCTAATCGTTCATAAGGCATTTGGCAAATTTAATCCATTCTTTGAGGTTTTAGATTTCAAAACTATCGGAGAAGGACCTCTCGAGGAGGAAAAATATTCAGCTTCAGCAATAATTAAGGTTTCTGTAGGTGAATCTATCGAGGTCACAGCTGATAATGGTGATGGTCCGGTAGATGCATTAAATAAGGCCTTAAGAAAAGCAATAAGTAAATTCTATCCAGTACTAAATAATGTATACTTATCTGATTATAAGGTT
>JAEELU010000020.1 GCA_016282815.1 Acholeplasmatales bacterium | reverse complement strand
TGTACAAGCAGCTGGGTTGAATCCATACCAACCGAACCATAGGATGAATACACCTAAAGCACCAACTAATACGTTATGACCTTGAATAGCATTGATCTTTACAACCTTACCATTTTCATCACGAGTATATTTACCAATTCTTGGACCAACCATCCAAGCACCGATTAAAGCAGTTAAACCACCAACCATATGAATTGAGCATGAACCTGATAGATCGATGAAGCCTTGAGCTGTACCACCATCAAGTAAGCCCATGTTTGCAGCTACAACCTGTAGCCAACCATTGTTTCCAACACCCCAGTTCCAATATGCTTCAACTGGATATACAATCGCAGAAATAATCATTGAATAGATACAATATGCCTTGAAGTTTGTTCTTTCAGCCATTGCACCTGATACGATTGTTGCAGTAGTAGCACAGAATACTAGGTTAAAGATGAAGTCTGTCCAGTTATATAATGATGCGTTTGGACCAAACATACCTTTATATACCTGAGCTGCGTCTCCGAATAGACCACCAGCTATTGCATTTTCTGCGCATAGAAGTGGACCACCGATAAGAATGAATGTAACAGTACCTAAACAGAAGTCCATTAGGTTCTTCATAGTAATGTTACCAGTGTTTTTTGATCTTGTGAAGCCTGCCTCACACATCGCAAATCCTGCTTGCATGAAGAAAATCAATGCAATTGCGATTAGTTTCCAAATTTGATAATCCCACATAAATAATTTCCCCCTCTTATTGACTTAATTACTTAACACTGTATAATAGGTCACCATATGATATGAATGGCCAATATTCCTTACTAACGATTGGCTCAATACCATCGATTTCCTCTCTTAAGCTTTCCATTACAGTAAGAACATGATCCTTAAGGAATAATGATAATTCTTTAACATCCTTAATTTCATCTCTCTTAGCTAAATTAGCCTTTAGCTCATTCTGCAATTTATAAACCTTATTAGATACACTAGAAATAATCTTTAATGTATCTAACTCATAGTCAGCTTCGATATTTAATGCCTTCTTATTATTGATTGTTTCAGTTAGGAAGTTAGAGAACTTACTAATTGCTGGTAAATAATACTTATTAACCATATCAAGAGTAGTTAAAGCCTCGATGTTAACAACCTTAGCATAATGCTCTTGAGCAATTTCATATCTAGCATTAATTTCATTTATTGTGTAGATATTGTGTGAAGTAAATAATTCTACATTTTTCTTATCTAGATAATAAGGTAAAGCCTCTGGTGTAGATTTTAAATTTAATAATCCACGCTTTTTAGCCTCCTCAATCCAAGAATCATCATAACCATTACCATTGAAGATAATTCTCTTATGCTTAATGATTGTATCCTTAATTAGTTTATGTAAATCATTATCGAAATCCTTAGATTTTTCTAGAATGTCTGCGAACTTCTTTAATTCCTCAGCAACTGCTGTATTAAGCATAATGTTTGCACAAGAGATTGATTCACTTGAACCAACTGCTCTAAATTCAAACTTATTACCAGTGAACGCGAAAGGAGAAGTACGGTTTCTATCTGTTGTATCCTTTGGTAAATCAGGTAATACATCAGCACCAATCTTAAGGAAGCTCTTGCCATGTGTCTTAAGTGGCTTACCTGTTTCAATAGAATCTAATACATCTTGTAGCTCAGAACCAATGAACATAGAGATGATTGCTGGAGGTGCCTCGTTTGCTCCCAAACGGAAGTCGTTTCCGGCACTTGCAACGCTTATTCTTAATAGATCCTGATATTCATCAACTGCTTTAATTACAGCTACTAGGAATAATAGGAATTGTGCATTTTCAATTGGAGTATCACCTGGCTCAAGCAGGTTAATTCCTGTATTTGTTGAAATACTCCAGTTATTATGCTTACCAGAACCATTTACACCCTTAAATGGCTTTTCATGTAATAAGCATACCATATCATGCTTTTTAGCAATCTTTTGCATGATTTCCATTGTGATTTGGTTATGATCAGCCGCGATATTTGTAGTAGAGAATATAGGAGCTAGCTCATGCTGAGCAGGTGCTACCTCGTTATGCTCTGTTTTACCTAGAATACCAAGCTTCCATAGCTCCTCATTTAAATCATTCATGAATTCCTGAACTCTTGGTTTAATTACACCAAAGTAATGATCCTCAAGCTCTTGGCCCTTTGGAGGCATAGCTCCAAATAGAGTTCTACCTGTGTAAATTAAATCAGGTCTCTTTAAATATGCATCCTTATCTATTAGGAAATATTCCTGCTCTGGACCAACTGTTGTTTTAACAGAAGATACATTCTCATTTCCAAATAGCTTTAAAACTCTCATCGCTTGCTTTTTGATTGCCTGCATAGAACGAAGAAGTGGAGTTTTCTTGTCTAGTGCCTCACCACTATATGAGCAGAAGGCTGTTGGAATGCATAATACCTTATCCTTTATAAATGCATAGCTTGTTGGATCCCATGCTGTATATCCTCTTGCTTCACATGTAGCACGAAGACCTCCTGATGGGAATGATGAAGCATCAGGCTCACCCTTAACAAGCTCCTTTCCCTTAAATTCCATAATGACTCTATCATCACCTGCTGGTGAAATAAAGCTATCATGCTTTTCTGCTGTTACACCAGTCATTGGCTGGAACCAGTGAGTGAAATGTGTAGCTCCAAGCTCAATTGCCCAATCCTTCATAGCCTGAGCAACGCTATTAGCAACGCTTATATCTAATTCCTCACCATCCTGAATGGTTTTCTTTAATTTTTTATAGACATCTGATGATAATTTTGATTTCATTACCTTATCATCAAAAACTAAAGAACCGAAATAATCTGTTACCTGTTTCATTGTAATCCTCCTTAAAAAAATAAAAAAAGGCGAGGACACGAGAATTAATCTCTGGCATCCTTGCCTTTACTAGCCTTATTCTATTACAAGGTCACATAATTGTCAATATGCAATTGATAAAAATTTCAAAAAATACTAAAAAAGGGAATTTTATTTCAAAAAATACTAAAAAAGGGAATTTTATTTCAATTTGCTGTTGACTATTTAATAGAATGGTTATATTATAATTGAGAACAACGGTGTTCACCTTTATGACGTATTTTCGTACGTCTACAGTGGGGTGAGTGCCTTTTTTTTATTTTATATATAAGAAAGAGGGTATTATTATGTATGATCAGAAGGTAGGTTTATATGATCCAAGCTATGAGCACGATGCCTGTGGTATTGGTGCGATAGCTCAAATAAAAGGAATTAAAACACATAAGACGATTAAGGATGCCTTAAACATATTAATACATCTAGAGCATAGAGGTGGAACAGGCGCTGAGGATAATTCAGGTGATGGTGCCGGTATCTTATTCCAAATACCTGATAAATTTTTTAGAAGCGAAAAGCTTGATTTTGAATTACCCAATCTAGGCTCATATGGAGTAGGTCAAATATTCTTATCAAAGAATGAAGAAATAAGAAATACAGAAATAGCTCTAATCGATGAAGCATTTAAAAATGAAGGATTAGAGGTATTAGGATATAGAAGAGTACCAGTAGATACATATGGTATTGGTCAAACTGCAATTAATACAATGCCTTATATTATGCAGGTATTTGTTAAAAAGCCTGATGATATTGAAGAGGGCTTACCATTTGAAAGAAAGCTATATGTAGTAAGAAGAGTAATAGAAAATCTAGCAATTAAAGAAAAGAAGAGCATTTATTTCTGTTCTTTATCATCTCGTACTATCGTATATAAGGGAATGCTTGTTTCTACACAGGTTAGAGATTTTTATCTAGATTTAAAGGATACAAAAGTTGAAACTGCAATAGCCCTAGTTCACTCAAGATTCTCTACTAACACATTCCCATCATGGGAAAGAGCCCATCCTAATAGATACTTATGTCATAATGGTGAAATAAATACTATTAGAGGTAATGTTAATAATGTTAGATCAAGAGAAGGATTATTTGAATCTGATATATTTAAGGGAGATTTAAAGAAGATTATTCCGCTTATCCCTAAGGAATCATCAGATTCTGCAATGTTTGATAATTTCCTAGAGTTCTTATACTTAAATGGTAGAACACTTGAGGAAACAATTATGATGATGATTCCAGAGCCTTGGATGAAGAATAAAATGATGGATGAAAGCCTAAAGGCATTCTATGAATTCCATTCTACATTCCTAGAGCCTTGGGATGGTCCAGCAGCTATATTATTCACAGATGGTATTCAGCTTGGTGCATCATTAGATAGAAATGGTCTAAGACCATCAAGATATTATGTTACTAAGGATGATTATTTAATACTATTTAGTGAAACAGGCTCATTACCTATCGACGAGGGTAATATCTTAGAGAAAAAGAGACTAGAGCCAGGTAAGATTTTACTTGTTGACACAAATAAGGGTAAGATTATTTCTAATGATGAAATAAAGATGAATTATTCAAAAAGATTACCTTATAAGGAATGGAATGAAAATATTATTCATGTAGATGATTTAAAGCCTCATAAGGAAGAGGTAAAGGATGATATTCATTTTATTCAGCATGAATTAAATTATACCTATGATGAGCTAATGGAGGGTATTATTCCTCTAGCTAACAATGATGCAGAAAAGGTAGTATCAATGGGTAATGATTTACCTTTAGAAGTATTAATGGAGAAGGACTTTAATTTATATCAATTCTTTAAGCAAAGATTTGCCCAAGTAACTAACCCACCTATCGATTCAATTAGAGAAGATGTAGTTATGTCTTCACTAATGTATTTAGGTAG
>JAEELU010000019.1 GCA_016282815.1 Acholeplasmatales bacterium | reverse complement strand
TTAGATGCAAGCTCATAGTTCTTAGCGAAGCCCTGCTGGAAGCTAATTAAGCTATCCTCAAAATTAGTTATATCTACATTTTGGTTTTTAGCAATCATTAGCTCATTCTTGTACTTTTCAGCATTTAAGCTAGCATTTCTAAGTAATGTAATGATAGGTATAAAGCACTGAGGTCTTACTACGTACATTTTATCGTATCTATATGATACATCCGCAATACCAGCATTATAGAAATCATTATCAGCCTCTAGCATTGATACAAGTACTGCATATTCACAGTTCTTTTCCTTTCTATCCTTATCAAGCTCCTTAAAGAAATCCTCATTCTTATGCTTTGTTGCAGTCTCATCATTTTGATTTTTCATTTCAAACATGATAGAGATTAGCTCGGCACCCTCTTCTGTAGTTTCTCTATAGATGAAATCACCCTTAGAGCCTGTTTTAGCATCATTATCCTTCTCGAAGTAGGCATTCTTAAATGCAGTAGCTCTTAGCTTATCAAATTCAATTTGGCAATGCTGCTCAAGTGTTTCACCAACAAGCTTTGTACTCATTCTAGCCTTAAGGTCCTTGTAATAATCAATTTGCTCATTCTTCTCTTTGATTATTACATCATATTTTTCCTTAATAGCGTTAGTAGCAAGTATCTGTTCCTTAGCACTATTATCAAGCTTATATTTTAATTCATTGATGGCATTTTCCTTTTCCTGAAGCTCACCATTCTTTTTGTTTACTACCTCATTGATAGCTATTTCTCTTTCCTTAGAGCTTGAGTCTAGCTTATATTTAAGCTCAGTAATTGTATTTTCCTTTGCTTGAATTTCGCTTTCCTTCTTACTTAAGGCTTCAGTTATTTCAATTTTCTTTTCCTTATCATATGAATCAAGCTTATAATTTAATTCCTTAATTTGGGCTCTAAGCTTTTCTAATTCAATATAATTGTTATTCTTTAGATCATTAATTTCATTATCCTTTTGATTTTTAAGCTTCTGCTCCTCTAGCTCATGCTTAGCATTAGCCTCATTTAATGATTCTCTAACTCTTTTATTAACCTCATCATTAAATTCATGATCTCTAATTTGCTTTAAAATATTAGCGTAGCTAACCTCATCAACCTTAAACACTTCTCCACATTTAGGACATTTAATTTCATTCATATGCTTTTTCTCCTTTAAAATGTATATTTGTTTTACATTAGTATTAATATAGAACATATATAATTAAAAAACAACATGCTTTATCATTTACTAATTAATAATATAGCAATAATAAGAGTTGCAAAAAACTATAACATTTATATCATATATCATTAATTTAAACCTGATTATAGAAAATATAATTATTTATTACTTTGGTAAATCTCTCCTAAAGATAACGAGCATACCATCTCGACGGTTGATTGAAATATCAAACCCACATTTTTTAGAAAACAGATCATTATTTTTTTAATAATTCGTAGTAATTATAATATTTTTCTCCATTATGGCCTATAAGAGTCTTGTTTGGATTCTTAAAACCCAATTCATAAAAAGCATTTTCTCTTTCGATATCATCTTCAAATGATTTTGTTACAATTTTCTCACAACTAAACAAATTATAAGATGATGGAATTATTAATTTTAAAACATTAACAATGATATCTTTCTTTTCATAATCACTTTTTAAATCTAGTCTTAGTAATGAACAATTAGTAAAGTAATCATTAGAATCTCGATGAAATTGTTCTATAGTACCAACAACTAGCCCATTTGTTTTATCAACTATTGACCATCTTACAAATAATCTGTTTTCATATGAATACTTCCAAAAGCTTATAGCTTTTTTCATGCGTTCAATTGTTGTGTAATTAAAATCATCACCATTACAATTATCACAATTAAAAAATTTAACTGACTCTTTATCAGAATAAACGCTTAACAAATCTTTTGCATCACCATCTTCTACTTTTCGAAGCAAGAATCTTTCATTACCTAAAATAGGAAATTTCACATAAGGATCTTCAACATTTTTTATCACTCTAAGAATATCCACACCTTTTCTTAAAACGTCTTCTTCTTTAAAAGAAATATTTTTAGATTCAAGCAATCTTTCAATAGCTTGAGAAACATCTAACGAATGATATGAAACAAATGTAGAAGCAACATATTTTAAAGGTAAAGATTTATAAGCCTGTTTTGAAGATAAATCATATGTATAGCAAAAGTATCTATACAAATAACCAGCCCAATACATTATATCTTTATTGTACTTTAAAGACCCATATGTAGTCTTACCGTATTGTAAGTCTAATTCTTTAAAAATATCATTAATTGTCTTGCTGTCATCTAAAAAAGCTTTGTTATCCAATTCAATAGCAATTTTAGAGTTCATAAATCTTCTAACAAAAACCTCAGAACTCATTTCTAGAACAGAAACAGATTTTTCAAATAAATCAGCTTGAATATCGCATAGTCTTTTTCCTTCTTTATCTATATTTCTCATCCTAGTATCTCCTCAATATATTTTCCTTGATTCTTATATTTAATCATTGCTAATTTAACTTTATTGTCAGAATCATTAATATCAGCCTGTTTTATTTGGTGATAATAGTCTCTTTCAGCAGTAGAAAGATAGCATCTTTCAATTATTTCTAAGTTTGATGTTGACTTCTCAGTTAAAAAAACAAATTGTTTACCAAGATTTGTAGCAGCTAAACAATGTTTACATTGTTCATCAGTAATAAAGCCATCAATAAATTGCTCAATTATACGATACATTCTATTATCGGCTATTGGAGCATAGATATAATCAGCATTTTTAACTTTATCAACTATCTTTTTTATAAGTGGATGCTTTTCATATTCATTAAGTGTACCACGAAAATAGGCAATAGCTAACATCCATTCTTGATTTACATCAAAATCAACTTTTTTTAAATCATTATCATTAAATTTAATCATATAAATAGATGAATTAGGAAATCTTGAAATAAAAGACGAAGCCTGTTCACTTGTCTCACCACAATAAAAGCCCATTCCAAAATCATTGTTTTCTCTACCATAAAATGGAGAAATATTTCCTTCAATTGTATTTCTAGCGCCATGAAATATTATCTTATAACTAGGATTTTCTTCTTTGTATAGCATTTCTTTTATACTATTTAGTTTTATTCCTTTTTTATAAGCAAAATTATAAAACTTTTCCAAAGTATCTTCTGACGGATAATTTTCGCCAGTCTCTATTCTTATAATAGTTCTTTTTTGAACGCCAATATTATTTGCTAGTTCCTCTTGAGATATATTAATCATTTCTCGGACAAGTTTTAAATCCTCATTAATTTTATATTTCATAAAGCATCACTCTCTTTCAACTATATTGTAACACATGTCACCAACAAGTTCAATAATTATTTAAGTGTCATGTGTCACCAACAAGTTTGGATAGTGCATTTAAAAAAGAGATTCTTCAATATAACATTATTTTCATCCTCTCATATATGTCTTTTCTCATTGTTATTAACCTCCGTGAATACTCTTAGGAGTATTATAACAAAAAGAAAAAGTATAGACCATTAACCAACATTTCTGAAGGCCAATTGTTCATTTTTATATTGACTTTAATATTTCATTTACTAAGTGCCTTTGTTTCCTCTAAAATTAAAAAAGAGAATCCCATCAAGAGATTCTCATTTCAGTTATAATTAATTATTAAATTCATTAACCTGATTTAACTCAAATTTTTCCTCATTTAAGCCATCAAAGCTAACGTTTTTGATATTAACCTTATCTACATAGGAGAAGATTAATCCTTTACCCTTCATAGGCTTTAGACCATCCATCATTGCAGGGATACCCTCCTTAGGGTTCTTTGAATAATGGAAGTTTACATTTTCAATGTTTATTGATTTAATTGGAGCCTCAGGTAATCCAAAAAATGTTCCTGCAGCAACATTAACATCAGTACAATCAATATTTTTGAATATGAATTTACCTAAATATGGAGTTCTTTCATCTACTGGAAGCTTTTCCTTTGAATATACATATTCTGTATGTCCATCAGGATCACAGTAATAGAACATATTGATTACAAGTGGAGTTAATACATCTGTCATCTTAATATTTTCAAATGTAATACCATCGATGATAGCATCCTTACCTCTACCTCTTCTTGTTTTAATTCTTAAGCCTCTATCTGTTTGGTTAAATAAGCATTGTGAAACAGTAATATCCTTGATACCACCACTCATTTCACTACCAAGTACGATAGCACCATGGCCGAAGTTCATTGAGCAGTTTCTGATATTGAATTTCTCACTAGGCTTCTTATACTTTCTACCCATAAAAATCTTACCAGATTTAATAGCGATACAGTCATCACCTACAGAGAAATAAACACCGATGATATCAACGTTCTTACATGATTCAGGATCACATCCATCAGTATTAGGAGAATTCTTAGGATTTACAAGCTTTAAATCTATAAATCTTAGATTCTCTGAGAAATATGGATGTAAATTCCATGATGGTGTATTAGTAACTGTAACACCCTGTAGAGTAATGTTATTACAATGATTAACAAAGAAGCCTCTTGGTCTCCATGCGATTCTCTTTGTTCTAACATCAACCCACCAATCACCGTTTTGAGCATTACCATCGATAACACCCTCACCAATTATATTAACATTGGAAACATTAACACCAGTAATAATACTTGCGAAGGTATCTAGTGGATTACCTTCCCATGATCCCAAATTATATTCATCCTTTTCATCTGCTGTATATACCATACCAGGTAATATAGGATAATGAGTTCTATCAGTATCTCCTACAAGTCTAGCACCCTTAGTAATTTCAATAGTAATATTGCTTCTAAGGAATAATGGACCTGTTAAATAATCACCCTCTGGAATATATACTCTACCATTATCAGGGCAGGCAAGTATTGCAGCCTGTAAGGCATTAGTATCTAATGTCTTACCATCTCCCTTTGCCCCAAATAGCTTAACATTTAAAGCAACATATTCAGCTTTAGTTTCTACATATTCAGTGTAAGATACACCATTTTGAACTAGCTCAATTTTGTATTTTGTGGCTTGCTCAAGATTAAAAATAGAAACTACGTTCTTATTCCCCTCCAAATATAAATTATCATTTACAAATAATTTATATGGTTCAGTTTCAACAATAGAATCATTTACTAATTCTAATGTCATACTTCTAGATGTAACTAAAATTACCTTAAATTCCATAAATTACGCTCCTTTTTCTACAATTATAGGAGTGTTATCCTTCATTTGCTTATAATAAATAACACGTTGGTATATCATAATAATTAAATCCTTAATTGATACGAATATACCATCTACAATTATAAAGCACAAACCATATGTGAATGGTTCAATACCAAATCCATTGGTTGTACCAAAAACATTTAATACCCATCCTCTATATCCAATATATACTGTAAAGAAATATAGGATTAGAGAAACAACAAACATATAAACTAGATAAGCTAAAAATGCACTAAAACCCCTGAAGTTAATAATATTATATCTAAAAGTATTACGTCTTCTATTATGCATCATTATTACTAGCTGCTTAATGGCATAATTAGATAATATTGCCATACCTAAGGCAATTAATACGATAATCATAAAGCTGATACCTAAATTATATTGTAGGTCACCAGTTTCCTGATATGCAGTAAAATCTACACCGATATCAACACCACCAATTGCCATAAAGAAAACGGCAGCCGCAGCTGCCCAATACTTTAAAAATATAATAACTAACCACGCAGGTATTTTAGAAAGCTTATCAATTTCATATGGATTAATTTCATCTATATTATTTTGATCAGCTTTCTTTTTCATTATCTATCTACCTTTTCGTAAGTTCTATCATAATTAATGAATCCGAGTATTACACCTGCAATAGATGTCAACATAGAAATAACTATAGAAGCTATAGATATAATCCAGTCAGCATTTAATTGGAATTCATTTTTCATTGAAATAGCACCAGAGTTAACTCCACCCATGAAAGTGAATAGAGCATATAGATATAATGCACCTGCAATAACAATGATTGATGATGTTATTGTACAAGTAATAACAGAACCAAGGTTCTTCTTATTTGACATTGATACAGCACCAAAGATGTTAAGGATACCAGCAAGCATTAATACGAATAGTACTAAGCCTGTGAAATCAAATGGTACACCATATAACACGTCTACTTCCTTCATTACAGCTTCTTGAGCTCCTTGAGCGTTAGTAATATAACGTGCTACAACCTGAGTCTTTTCACCTGTTGCGAATGAAATCTGGTTAACTACGATAGCATGCCAGTGTAGGAAGAATCCTAGGAATAATCCAGGAACTGCAGCCAAGATACCAGCAAGCTTCATATTATTATACTTAAATGAAGTTATAAAATCTTTAAATACGTTAGCTAAATAACCACCTAAAGTTTTAAAAACCTTTGCAAATACATTTTCCTTTTGAGGTACTTCCTCATAACGATTTTGATCATCCATTACTATTGTACCTCCTATCTAATTCTCTTTGTAGTTTCGACATCAAAGAAATGTACTTGGTTCATATCAAAGCAAGCTTTGATTTCCTTATCTGTAATTTCTTGACGATTGTAAACCTTAGAAATAATTGCCTCATCACCAACATTACCATAAATAAGGTTGTAAGCACCCAGGTACTCAGTATAATCCACATTTATAGTAAATTGAGATTCCTTATTTTCTGCAAGGTGTGCGTCATCAATATAAATATATTCAGCTCTTACAGCTAAAGTAACCTTCTTACCAAGATAATTTCCAATAATCTCCTCTTGATGATGAGTAAGCTTGAACTTTAGTCCAGTACCATCCTGAACAAAGTATTCACCAGCCTCATCAATCATACCTTGCATGAAATTCATTGGTGGTGTTCCAATGAAACCAGCAACGAATAGGTTTTCTGGATTATCGAACATTTCCTTTGGTGTAGCTATTTGTTGAACGTATCCGTCCTTCATAACTACGATTCTAGTTGCTAATGTTAATGCCTCAATTTGATCATGTGTTACATATACGAATGTAGCATTTAATCTTTCATGAAGTTGCATTAATTCCTTACGCATTGTACCACGTAGCTTAGCATCTAGATTTGAAAGTGGCTCGTCAAGTAAGAATACTACTGGGTCACGTACGATAGCACGGCCTACAGCAACTCTTTGTCTTTGACCACCTGATAATTGTTTTGGCTTTCTATTTAGGTATGGAACAAGTCCTAATACCTCAGCAGCCTTCATAACTCTTGCATGGATCTCTACTGGATCTACCTTACGGATTGTTAATGAGAATGCCATGTTATGATATACAGTCATATGTGCATATAGCGCATAGTTCTGGAATACCATAGCGATATCTCTATCCTTAGGTGCAACATTATTAACCTTTTTACCGTTAATAATTAAATCACCTGATGATATTTCCTCAAGACCAGCAATCATTCTTAATGTAGTTGATTTACCACAACCAGAAGGTCCAGCCAAAACGATGAATTCGCCTTTTTGGATTTCAATATTAAAATCATAAACTGCATGGAAGCCATTAGGATAAACCTTATTGACATCCTTTAAAATTACATCAGCAGACATTTATTCAACCTCCTAGTCTTTTTCTTTAATACTATCAAGATAAGTTGATAGCTTTATAGATCTTAAAATACCTATAACACCGGCAACTATAAATGCAGCACCAGCTAAAGCAAATAATACCATAGCAAATACACCTCTAAATGTACCATCACTTGGTAAGAATGCAACTGCTTGTGCACCTGAATCCTTATAAGTAATAGTTTCACCTAATTGTGCTGTTGCATTTGTTAATGCCTTTTGTTCAGCCTCAGTTAAGCCTTCCTTACCGAATAAACTTGTGTATGTTGCATAATTTGTTAATAGAATAATTGGAACATAGAACATACGAGCAACACATATTCCACCAAATACTACTAAGGCAATTGAGCCCTTGTATGAATATGTCTTAGATCTTTCAGCAGCTAAGAAACCACCAAGTAATATAACGATATTAATCATAACGATAATTAATACGTTAACATCACCAGCTTTAATAGAATTTAGGCATACGAATGCACCAAAGATACTAAATACCATGGCAAGTAAAGCAAGCTTATGAGATAAACCATTAGCTCTATAACGCATCATTTCAACGTCGTTCTTGGCATATTCCAAGTCAGACATCTTATTAAGTGTATTTCTTTTTTCTTGTTCACTTATCATTGATTATTCGCCACCCTTTCTAATATGTCATTTCTATGCTTTGCACATTCCTTATATCTATAGATAGAATATACAATCATAAATACTGAAGCAATAATTACAATGGCTAATATAATAGTAACAATAACGTATCCTTGAGGACCAAATTGGTCAACACCATTTGTTACAATTGAATAATCCTTCTTTAGTCCGTTCTTAACAATCTTTGAAACATTAGGATTCTGTAAATAAGCAGCAACACGATATAAATCGTAGTTCTTATTAAATTCACCTAATAATGAGAAATTCATGATTAGAGCAACTACAGATAGAACTGCAACTGTAAGTGGCATTAATACGCCGATATATAAATTACTCTTATAATATACTCTTCTGCTTTGATTAGAGAAAATTAACATAACAGCGAAGCAAACTAATGAAATAATACCAAATACTAATAAAGTTGTATTGAATGAACTCATACTAACTTGGAAATTATAAATAGTTCTAGCAAAGCTTACACCATTGATACCATAATATAGAATATTATGATCTCCCTCATTTACAACCTCAAAATTCTTTGCGAAATCTGCAGAATAGAAAGGTGAAGCTGCATCTGAGTTGCTATTAAAATAACTAAATAAAGCAGTGTTATCGCCACCAGTTGATTGGAATAATGATTCATCAAAGATTTCTATTGCACCTGTTTGATCATTTATAGTATATGCAATATGAACATTTGTAACAAATGTCATATAAATGATTGCACCTAAAATGACAAGAGCAATTATTATTCCATAAATAATAAATATCAACTTGGCTTTGTTTTTCATAAAATCAGCCATTAATTGACCTCCTTTTTATGTTTGTCTAGCCACGAGCATAAAGCTCGTGACTAAACAATTACTTATTAATTTTATTAATTCTTTTTTTTTAATTAAGCTTGAATATAAGCTGGAACTGCATCGAATTGATCAGCCATAGCGAATAGATAATCAGAAATTCTTGCAGCAATTTGGCTCTTTACTTGACCATAATTATAAGCAGCACTACCAAGAGTTGTTGTACCACAAGCTAATGAATCAGTAATATCAGCGAATGGAGTTACAACATACTTAACCCAACCAACAGCATCAGCAGCTAACTTGTCAGCATTTGTCCAGAATGTTGAAACTGCATCATATGAAGCAGCAACTGCATCAGAAACTGTTGGATAACCTGAAGATGGAACTGATGTATCGAATGTAGCACCAGTTGCATACTTATCAACCTTACATAGGTTAGTTACACCAGACTTAATTGAATTATCCATATTTAACTGACCAATCTTACCATAAGCATTTGTAGCTAGATAGTTGATTGTAGCTGTACGAACATAACCAACACCATGAGTAGCACCTAGGTAATTTCTTAATGTTGTCCAGAAGTCCTTACCAGATGTAGAAATTAAATTCTTAGTAGTTGCACTGAATTCAGGAGTTGTTTCATCTAAGTAAGTAAATGTCATATTTTCAGATGCCCAATATTTCTTAGGACCGAAGTCATTTAAGATTTGGCCATCCTTACCCATGAAATAATCCATTAATTTAGCAGCAGCAACCTTATTTCTTGAAGTTGTAGGAATACACCAAGAAGTTGTCTTTAATGCACGGTTAGATTCTTCATATCTAATTAAAGTCTTGTGAGTTCTATTTGATAATTCATCATCCTTAGCATTAGCGCCCTTCTCTGTAGCCCAATATGTTAATGGTGATAAGATTGGCATAATACCAGTTACTGATGTATTCTTGAATGAACCATTACGCTTGTCATCAGCAGTACCAACACCATCTGAATCCTTAGTGTTCATTGCAGCTTGTGTAGCACAGAAGTCATATAGCATGAAGCCATAGCCTGAACCTTCTGCAGTTTTACCAAAGTACTTAGCTGTATAAGCTGTACCTGAGTTTGAAGCAGCTGTCTTATAGAAGTCACCCATGATTAAGCCTTCATCATATAATTGAGATAAATAGCCTAAAGCTGTATATGTAGCCTTTGTTGAAGCCATATCATTTAGCTTACCATCTTGGTCATAGTATAAGTTATCCTTTTCGCCATCAACACCTTGAATACCGAAAATCTTCATAAGCATCATAACGTTTTGGATACGAGTACTATCCTGTCCACGTGGACACATAATCTCAATTTCTTGAGAAGCATCATTAGTAATTAATTCTGGAGAAGCTTTGATAACACGCATTAGAGCGATTAATTCATCTGTATTATATGCAGCTGACTCAGAAATGAAAATATCTGAATAGTTAGCATATAACTTACCTTCACCAACATTCTCACCAAATGCAGCAGTTAAGTAAGCCTTGAATTGAGCTCTTAAAGCAGCACCTGAAGTATGAGTTGCAGCCCTTAATGAAGCATTTTGTTGCTTAATGATATTCTCTGTCTTCTTAATTACTAAGTCTTGAGCAGTAGCATTCTTAGAAACCTTTACTGTTGTATCAGCAGCATAGTTGAAATCAGCATTAATGAATGGTTCGTATTCAGCTGCAGCTAGACCTGTAGAACTTGCACCTTGAACACTATTAGTATCCTTTGTTGCATCATCAGCATCAAGAACCTTCTTTACAAGGTTAGTATCAACTACGAACATTCTTTCAATATTGTTATAACCATCGAAATATGGAGTGTAGAAAATTTTACCATTCTTAGTTAAAGCCTTCTTCATTGTTGGGTTCTTGTCTAAGAATGCTTTGAAGTTAGGCATTGTACCATCATTGATATATGTAGTTAAATCAACTGCTTCACCAGCAGCACCCATCTTCTCAATATTTGAAGTTCCATTGTAGAATAAGTCGATGTACTTATTTGCGTTAGTTTCGCACTTATAACCTGCAGCCTTTACAGCTTTGTAAACATCACCATCTGAAGTCTTACCATATTCAGAAGCTTCGTTGATCTTGTAACCAACTCTAGTTTGTAATTCTTCCCATACTGGTAATAAATCACCCTTAACATAGTTCTTGCCTTCAACAGCGTTGTTGAAACCGTTTGCGTCTCTTAATGTAACACCAGCTTGTCCTTTGTAGTTGATGTAAACATTTAATTCATCTGATCTTGATTCATCAGTAGCACTTGGTTCAGCAGATGTTGAACCAGCAGGTGCTGAAGTCTTAGTTTGAGTGCCGTTACAAGAAGCTAAAGCTAAACCTGCAACAGCAGCAATTGAGCCTAATGCGGCTAATCTTTTGATTTTCATTTTTTCTTTTTCTCCTCTATTTTTTCCTTTTTTTCTTTTATTCTTTAACTCCACCAACGTTAACACCAGCTGCAAAGTACTTTTGTAGCTTAGGATAAATAACGATTACTGGAATTATAGAACACACAATAAATGCATAACGTAAACTATATGTAGAATAATTTAAGTCAGCAGAACCACCTTTTTCTTCTATTTGCTGAGCAACCTCTTCTACAGTTCTACGTATGTAAACAGTTAATGGCCAGTCTGAGCTTACTAGCAACATCTGTGCCCACATATATCCATTCCAACGTGCTACAGCATAGAACATTGCAACTGTAACAATTGAAGATTTTGACATTGGTACATAAACCCTCATCATAATCTGGAATTCTGTTGCTCCATCTATTGTAGCAGCTTCTTCTATTTCTGTTGGAACTGAAGCAAAGTAGTTTCTTAATAAGATAATATTAAATGCATTGAAACCTAATGCGATGATGAACATATAAATGTTTGTTACACCGAATCTTAAGAAGTTTTGATATGTTGGAATCATACCAGCATTGAACCACATTGTGAATACAAGCATGAAGTTGAATCCTCTACCAAACATTAATCTTGGTTTAGATAATGCATAAGCACCACAAATAGCAACTAGCATTGAAACTAGAGTACCATACATTGTAACGAAGAATGTGTTACAGTATGAAATCCAGAATGCCTTTTGGCTAAATGTTTCTGCATAAGCACTGATATTAAAGCTATCAGGCCATAAGTAAATTGTACCTGCTTCTGTTGCCTCTCTTGTTGAAATAGAGTTTGACAAAATAAATATAAATGGATACAAGCATGCTAAAGCAAATAAAGTTAGTAATATATAGGACATTACCTTGAAAATGATTTCTGTCCTATCTAGTCTTTTCATCATATCTTCCTTACCTCCTAATTAGAATAATGAAGTTGATGATACACGTCTACTAATTGCATTTGCGCCTAGAACTAGTACCATTGCGATGATTGCATTAAATAAATCCATTACGATACCAACTTGTGCGATTGGTGTAATATTTTCAGCATTTGATCTACCTGACATACGATATACATATGTAGATATAACATCGGCTGTTACCCAAGAAGCTTTCTTATCCTCAACTAATAAGATAATCTTTTCGTAACCGATATTTAAAATATGACCGATACGAGTGATTAACATAATTGTTAGTGTTGGAGCCATTCCAGGGAATGTAACATAACGAATTTGTTGTAACTTTGATGCACCATCAATTCTTGCAGCCTCATAACTAGTTGGTGAGATAGCTAAGATAGCAGCGAAATAAACAATTGAACCATAACCGGCTCCTTCCCAAATACCTGAAACCTGATAAATAGGTCTAAAGAACTTTGGATGAAGTAATATGTCTGTTGTAAATGCTGCACCGTTGTCAAGCTTATTCCAGCCTAAACCAACGAACATTTGATACAATAGACCTCCACCTGTTTTTAACGTTTCGTTAGGACCAACGCACCACATACGGATGATTGTTGTAACTACTACGGCAGAAACGAAGTGTGGTAAATAACATGCTACTTGAAGGAAACTACGGTAATGTTGATTTTTAATTTCACTAAATAGTAATGCTAGGATAATTGGAATTGGGAAACCAAAAATTAAACCATACATACTATTTACGAATGTATTTCTAAATGCTTGCCAGAATGATTGAGCAGCTGGACCTGTAAATACATACTGTAACCAATAAGCACCAGCCCATTGAGAATTGTACAATGAATCTACATCGTCGCCCCACTTAAATCCTGTAAGGATACCACCAATAGGTAAGTATTTAAAGCAAATTAGAAAGACCAACATAGGTATTAATAAGACATACAAACGCCAATCTTTTACTAGAGTTTGGAGTGTACGCTTCCACTTTGTACGTTCGACTTCATCAACAACATTTTGATCAGCCTGAACAACTTTTTGCATAAAAACACCATCCTTTTAATAGCAATTAAGTTAGCTTTCATCCTGATGATTAGAATCATCAGTTTTTGCTTCCTCAATTTTTTTTTCGGATTCGGCCTCACCACTGACCTCTTCCTCTGTTTCACTGATAACAAATTTATTAAATTCATTATCAAGTTCCGCATTCTTTTTATCATCAATAAATCTTTGCTTAACATTGCATAAGATTCCTTGAGACCTAAGTATAAAAGCTCCTACAAATAATATAGCCAAGCTAAACAGGTTAAAGATTAACATATTCTCACCGTAAAAGCAAACATTTTCTGTTACTACTTTTTCGATTCCGTCTGCGCCCTTCTTCATATAGGTGAAGACAATCTCACCGCTATGAGCCAAAGTACCAGCACATGCTAATCTATATACAAGAAACTGTATTCCACATACAACAACATAATCTAAAAGCATTAATAATGCTAAATATATGTATGAGGATACGACCTTTTTAGTCGTTACTTTTCTAAATAATATTACATTAAAGCCAATGGCAAGAAGTCCAAATGTTGTAGCTAGGAACATGTGCCAATCATATACCTTCGCAATCGCAGGTGATTCACTCCACATTCCACCCAACATCGCAAGAACACTCATTATAGGTGCTACTACTAAGCCCCATAGGTTCCATCTAGCAACTGCTAGGAATACTATCAAAAGTGACACACACATGAATGGTGCACCGTTAAATACTACTGTTGCGTATTTGGTAACGAAAACCTCTAAAATGCCACCAATAATCACTAAAACTATTAGGTCCTGTGCCATATAGCGTTTAAGACCCTGAAATTTCATGTTTATACCTCTTAACGCCATTTTTATATATTATATATATAACTTTTCTCGTTATAATCTGTTCTCCCGATTTCAAGCCGCGCTAAAATAGCGTTTTCATATCGGATACAATCATTTTATCATTATTGCAATAATTAGTCAATACAAAAAAGCGTTTTTTTTGTGCAACTTGCACAAAAATAGATTTTATGCTTTTTGATTCAAAAAAATCAAAAAAACATTATCACTAAAAGATTATTTTGAATTTTTCACAAATAAAAAAGTTAGTCTAGTATATTGCTAAACTAACCCCTTACTCTCATTTTTAAAGCATAGAAAAAGGGGATATAAAATCCCCAATTATTCTTCATCATCTGATGATGATTGAGCCTCACGCATTGTACGTGCTAGGAACTCCTCTGGAGTCTCATCACGCTCTGTTTCAGCCTCCATATCTCCACCAAGGAATGTTTCACTATCCTCAAGAGCTGAGATATCATCAAGTAATACACGATATTGATGCTTCTCAATATATTCCATAAATGCTTCCTGACCCATAGGCTTAGCAAAGTAGTAACCTTGACCATAAGAAACCTTTTGAGTCTTAACATATTTACCAATTTCAGCAGTTTCGATACCCTCTGAAATAATCATTCTGTTATTATCGATCGCATACTTAACAAGGATTTGTAATAGCTTCTCCTTCATGAAGTTATTTTCAATATCCTTAAGGAAGCTTCTACCAAGCTTGATAACATCGATAGGTGACTTTTGAATTGCTTGAACTGATTGACCATCTAGCTCGAAGCCATCGACGGCAATCTTGAAACCGAAGTCTCTAAGCTTATAAATGTTAGTTCTGATTACGGCGATCTTTTCAACTACCATGAAATCACTAATTTCAAGCATGTAATGCTCTGGCTTAGCATTGTTCTTATTCATGATATCGATAAACTTATTAGCTAGATTAGAATCTAGTAGCTGCTTAGTAGATAAGTTAAGTGAAAATCTAAGTGGAATTGTTGGATACTTCTCAGCCATTAGGTTATGCATACGAATCATTGATTCAATACCCCATTCACCTACCCACTTG
>JAEELU010000148.1 GCA_016282815.1 Acholeplasmatales bacterium | reverse complement strand
TATTAATATTGATGAGGGTGAATTTATTTGCTTACTTGGAAACTCTGGTTGCGGTAAATCTACATTACTTTCTATTTTAAGTGGTTTGAATAAGCCTACAAGTGGAAAACTACTAATCGACTCAAAGGAGGTTTTAGGTCCAGGAGTTGATAGAGCAGTAGTATTCCAGCATTACTCACTTTTTCCATGGCTTACAGCTAAAGGTAATGTTCTTTTTGGAATAAAGCAATCTGGAAAGAAATACAAAAAAGTAGAAAGAAGTGAGCTTGCAAATTATTATTTAAAGGCTGTTGAATTATTTGAAGCAAAGGATAAATACCCAAATGAGCTTTCTGGTGGTATGCAGCAAAGAGTCGCAGTTGCAAGAGCACTTGCTTTAGAGTCCGATATCCTGTTAATGGATGAGCCGTTTGGAGCAATCGATCCTAAGCTTAGACTTGAGCTTCAAGAATTAGTTTTAAGACTATCGAAGGAGAATAAGAAGACAGTCATATTTGTTACACATGATATTGATGAGGCGTTATTACTAGCTGATAGAATACTTGTTATGGAACCTGGAAAGATTAGGGAAGAGCTAGTAGTAGATTTAAAGACTCCTAGGAGAAGAGAGGAGCTTGTTAAAACTAGTGAATATCATGAATTATATCAAAAATTATTCTCATTATTCTATTCAAGGATAAGGGAGGATATATACGAGGAGACGATGCTATAATGAAAATAAAAGAATTTTTAAAAGCAAGATATGCATCGCTTAAGTTTTCTGAAGGTGGCTTTAGAAAGCTTCTTGTAGGATTTGTTATTGTTAATGTATTATTTATTACTAATCTATTATTAACATTACTACTAGATTATAAGACGGAGCATCAGTATATATATTCAAATACTACATATGTTATATTCCTTGTATTATTTGAGGTATATTACTTAATAATGTTTGTAATACGTAAAAGAAAAAGTACATCTGATGTATTCACGGTGTTATTTACATTTCTCTTTGTTTGGGAGCTTGCATATAAGCTGGGATGGACTACTAATGATTTACTCATTCCATCTCCTGAAGGATTATTTAGTATATACAGTGAAAAAACAAATGAGGTAACAGATGGTATATTCGCATCAGTTAAGCTATTATTTTTTGGAATAATTATAGGTTTAGCGCTTGGTGTAGTAATAGGATTACTTGCAGGCTTTATTCCACGTGTAAGAGAGGTTGTGTCACCAATTGCTGGAGTATTATCTCCAATACCTCCACTTGTATATACACCATACGTTGTAATGATAGCACCAACATTCTATATCGCATCTTTATTTGTTATATTCTCAGCGGTATTCTGGCCAACTTTAACCCAAACAATTAATAGTGTTAAATCTATCGATAAAAGGGTTATTGAGGCAGCTAGAACAATGGGTGTTTCAACATTTGGAATGCTATTTAAGGTAATATTACCCTACATAGTTCCAGCAATTATAGTTGGTTTATCAAGAAGCCTAAGATCAGCATTCCTATGCTTGACAGGCGCTGAGATGCTTGGAGCGAGTGCTGGACTTGGATTCTTCATTAAGATGTATGAAAGAAATCTAGACTTTAGAGCAATTCTAGCAGGTATATTAGTACTTGCTGTTGTAGTATCTATTATAGACCTATTAGTAAGAAAGCTTGAAAAAAGAATTGTTAAATGGAGTTATAGTTAAAATATGAAAAAATATTATGATAGTATTAATGAGCTAGTTGGTCATACACCACTAGTAAAATTAAATAACATCAAAAGCTATTTCGGGTTTAAGTCCAATATTTATCTTAAGCTTGAATCATTTAATATAGGTGGATCTATAAAGACAAGAATTGCAAAAAATATGATAGATGCATTCGAGCGTGAAGGCAAATTAAAAAAGGGCTCAACTATTATTGAAGCTACATCTGGAAACACTGGTATTGGTCTTTCTCTAATTGCAGCATCACGTGGATACAAAAGTATAATTGTAATGCCTGAGAGTGTTACATTGGAAAGAATAAAATTATTAAGAAGCTATAATGCTACGGTGTATTTAACACCGAAGGAGGAGTCCATGCAGGGCTCTAAGGAGCTAGCATTAAAACTTAATAGTGAAATAGAGGATTCTATAATTGTTAACCAATTTGAAAATCCGAATAATCCTGATATGCACTATAAGACAACTGGACCTGAAATATATAAGTCATTAGGTAAAAAAATCTCTTATTTTGTTTCAGCAGCTGGAACTGGTGGAACATTAGGTGGTTGTGCAAAATATCTAAAAGAAAAAAACAAAAAGATAAAAATAGTTGGTGTGGAACCAAAAGGCGTCAATGATTTAAAGGATGGACAGTGGAAGCCACACAAAATAGAAGGAATTGGTGGACCTATTAGAACTAAGAATCTAGATATTTCACTAATCGATTCAATTTATGAATGCACAGATGATGATGCTTATTATTATGCAAGGCTGATTCCTCAGCTTGAGGGAATAAGCATAGGTATAAGTGCAGGTGCCGCAGTAGCAGCTGCAGTAGATGTTGCTAAAGGTAGTGATAAGGAAGAAAACATAGTAGTAATCATTCCTGATAGCGGGGATCACTACTTATCAGGAGATTTGTTTGAAGTGGATGTAAATCTTTTAAAAAGAAGTGCAAAGTGATATAATTAACATAGTATGTTACTAGGAATGGAGGGAATAGTGTGATATCTACAAAAGGAAGATATGCTTTAAGATTAATGATTGATATCGCAGCATATTCAAATGGAGAGGTTGTTTCACTAAAAGATATATCTAAAAGACAGAGTGTGTCTATTAAGTATTTGGAACAGGTAGTTTCATTATTAGTAAAAAGTGGAATGCTAATTAGTGTAAGAGGAAATAATGGTGGCTATTTACTTGCTAAAAAACCAAGCGAATATACAGCTGGAGATATTATTAGAGTGGCAGAAGGAACACTCGCTCCAATTGCCTGCCTACAAACAGGAAGCACTAATTGTGATAGAGAAGACATTTGCTCTACTATAGATTTTTGGAGAGGATACTATAAGGTAATAAATGATTATGTAGATGGTATTACTCTT